>NZ_JBOHCV010000039.1:0-8073 GCF_050698815.1 Streptomyces sp. | reverse complement strand
CTTCCGGCGGGACACCTGGAACCACGCGGTGAACCCGCGCCACGAGCCCGTACGCGTACTGGAGTTCTTCTCCCCGCCGCCGTCGCGCAATACCGCCTCGCCCTACGCGCGGGCGCAGCCGCTGCTGAGGGAGACGCGCTACCGCGACGACCGCTGGGACGACCGCTGGCCGGAGGCGAAGGCCGAACGGGACGCCGCCGCGCGCATCCATGTCGTACGGGAGGACGACCATCTCCACTGGCTGCCGGAGGACGACGGCGGTCACCTGGCGGGGACGGCCGTGGACACCGAGTACCTGACGGTCGTACGCGGGCGGCTGTCCCCGGGACACTCGGGAGACGTGCACACCGCACGGGACGAGACGGTCCTCTACGTGACGGACGGTTCGCTGTACCTGCACCTGCCGTCCTACGAGGGCCCGGCATGGCACCGCGTCGAGCCGGACGACGCGGCGTACCTGCCGGCGGGCACCGAGTACCGACTGGTGGACGTGGAGGGTGCGGGCGCCCGCTACTGGGCCGGGGCCGGGCGGGTACCGGAGGGATGGGCGCCGTGACACCGCCGGTCGTGATCGCCCTCGACGTCGGGGGCACCACGCTCCGCGCCGGGCTGGTGACCGCCGAGGGGCGCCTCCTCCACTCGGTCACCCGGTCGTCCGTCCGCAACGGCCGGCGGGATCCCGGTCTCGCCGGGACGGTGACGGCCGCACGCGAGATGATCGCGGCCGCCGCCGAACGCGGCGTCACGGTCGCCGGGATCGGTGCCGGCTTCCCCGAATACGTCGACGCCGCCGGCCGCTTGACGAGCCACGAAGTGCTGGATTGGGCTGTACAGCCCCTCGAACTGCTGGGCCCTCTCGTACCGGGCCGTCCGGCGGTCGTGGAGTCCGACGTGCGCTGCGCCGCGCTCGCCGAGGCCCGCTCAGGAGGCGGACAGGGGCGCGGCTCGTTCCTGTACGTCTCGCTGGGCACCGGGCTGTCCGCCGTGCTGATCCAGGGTGGTCGGCTGTGGCACGGGAACCGCGGCGAGGCGATCGCGCTCGGCTCGTTCGAAGTACCGGCATCCGTCGACCCGGGATTCTCGGCCGGCGGTAACGGCGGGCGCCCGCCGAACCTGGAGGAGTACGCCGCCGGCGCGGGAATCGCCGCCCGGTACACGAAGGTCACGGGAGTCGAAGTCACCGAGGCCCGGGACGTCGTGCGGCGCGCCGAGGCCGGTGACGGCACCGCCACCGAGCTGCTGAGCGCGGCAGGCCGTGCCCTCGGCACGTCACTGGCCTGGACAGTGGCACTGCTCGACCCCGAGGCCGTCGTCCTCGGCGGAGGACTCGGCACCTCCTCACCCCGGATGGACGGCGTACTCCATGACGCTCTTCGGAAGTCCTACACCGCCAGGTGCGCGCGCCCCGGCCCTCCCCCGGTCCACCCGGCCGGACTCGGGGCCGCATCCGGTCTGCTGGGAGCCGCTGCCGCCGCCTGGCACGAGTCCCTCGAGCCGCAGGCCGTCGACCGCACGTAGGCGAGGCCGGTTCGGCGGAACGCGTCACCTCGCACACCCGAGAACTTGTCGTGCTGAGAGCCCTGCCGTCGTTGTCGGGCGGTAGGGCACTTGCCCAGCGGCACCGCTACCTGGGCAAGTAAGGGCTCGGCTTGCCGTGCCAGCTGATGCGCAGGGTGTCGCGGGCGCGGGTGGCCGCGACGAACAGCAGGGACCGGGCCTTGAGTTCCTCGCGAGCGAGACGCTGGGGCTCCGTGTCGCGGTAGCGCTGGACGACGGAGGCGCGGGGGATGACGCCGTCGCGGGCACCCACGATGGCGAGCCTTTGGTATTCGAGGCCCTTGAAACGATGCATGGTGCCGACGTGAATATCGCCGTCGCCCTTGGCGCCCTCCTTGGTGAGTTCGGCGACCGTCAGCCCGGCCTCGGTGGCCAGGTAGTACATGACCTGGTTGACGGCTTCGCGGTCGGCGACGCAGACGGCGATGTTCCCCCGCGGGTCGCGGGGTTTGCCGTCGGCTCCACCAGCGACGAGTTCTTCCCGCCAGCTCTGGAGTGTGGTGGCGAGTCGGGAGAGTTCGTCGTCCCAGGAGTCGCACGGGGCGAGTTCAGGTGCCGGGCCGCGGAGCACCGAGCGATAGCCGTCCAGGGTGTCAATGCCGTCGTCGAGGTCGTCGAAGGTGATCTGTGCGCTCCTGGGGTTCACCACTTCCATGGCTCGGTTCAGGATCTCGCGGGTGGTGCGGTAGCTGAGGGTGAGGCGGGCCGCGCGACCGCGGATGTTGACGCCGACGGTTCCCAGGGTGACCTGCTGATCGTAGATGCGCTGGTGGGTGTCGCCGGCGATGAACATGTCGTCCTCGCCCGGTGCGACCATGGCGCGGAGCATCTTCCAGTGGGCGGGGCGGAGGTCCTGTGCCTCGTCGACGACGACGTGCTTGTAGCGGTGGCCCAGGTAGTACATGCCTGAGCTGTCGTCGCGGTGGATGAGGTCTTTGCCGCCGATCTCGTCCTTGTACTCCTGACGTTGCTCGATCTTGGCGGCGCGCTGCATCTCGAAACGGGCGGCGCGCTCGGCGGCCTGGCCCCAGGTCTCGCGGCTCTCCTTGTCGAGACGGGTGGTGAACTGCTCCAGGATCTTCCAGATCTGCGCCCGGTCGGGGCGGTTGACGGACCGCCCGCGTCCGGCACGGCGAGCGTCGAAATACGCCTTGCGGGTGCCGAGGGACTGGCCGACGATCACCTGCTCCCATTCCTCATAGAGGAATTCGGCGTCCCAGCGTTTCTCGTCGAGTTCGAGGAGAACCTGGCGCAGGGTGTTCAGGGCGACGCTGTCGTAGATGCGCTGCTTTCCGGCGCCGGAGAGGGTGTTCTCGTTGAGGACGCGGGCGGCGAGCTGGTCGATGTGCGTGATGTCGACGCGGGCGAGCTGCTCGGGTTCGAGCAGGGAGGCGAGGCGGGCGCGCAGGTCGGTGGTGAGGTTCTTGGTGAAGGTGGTGAGCAGGATCGGCCTGCTGTGGCCGGGGGGCAGCGCTTCAGCGAGGTGCTTGACGCGGTGCAGCGCGACGATGGTCTTTCCGGTGCCGGGTCCTCCGGAGACGCGGAAGGGGCCGCTGTAGCGGCGGTCGACGAGCTTTGCCTGGGCGGGGTGCAGGAAGATCTTCCAGGCACGGAAGTCGCCCTCTTCGAGGATGTCCTTGAGGGCGTCGTCGATGGTGGTGACGGTGGTGCGGGCGAGGGCCGCGTTCAGGTCCTGCCGCTCGGTTTCCCCCAGTTCGATCTCGACCGGGGCGGTGATCTCCTTGCGGACCTCGTCGAGGCTCAGTCCGGCCGCGAGTCCGTACAGGATGTCCTTGGTGAGGAGTGGCGCGCCGGAGACGAGGTCGTCGAGTTCCCCGCTCTCGGTTACCGCGAGGGCGAGGCCGATGAGCTGTTCGGCGACGCCGAGTTCGCGGAGGTGCTCAGAGGTGAGACCGGCCAGGAGCGGTTCGGCCTCCGGGGCCGCCGGCTCGGTCGTCGCCGGTTCGGCTGTGCCCGGTGCGGTGGGCGTCGTCTCCGGTGCGTCTGCGGCTTCGGGTTGCTCGGCCGGGGTGAGCGTCATCCCGGCCCGCTTGAGGACGCTCCGGCCGACCACGGAGAGGTCGACGAATTCGATCTCTCCGGTGATGCGGTTGATCGCGACGGAGAGTTCTTCGTAGACGTGCTTGCGGTGTCGTACGGCGACGACGAGCCACTTCTCGTGGCCCGCGCCGTCGACGCCGATCTTGGCGAGGAGCGCCCGGTATGACTGGTCGATCTTGGCCCGGTAGACGCGGCCGTCGCCCTTGAGGGGCTTGAGGTCGAGACCGGGGTGATCGGGGTTCTGCCGGAAGCGGTGGCAGAAGTCGTAGAACGTGCCCTTGACCGAGCGGTCGAGCTTGTACAGCTCCTGTTCGGCCTTCTCGTACAGGCTGAGCCGTGCGGTCATCGGTGTGCCGGGCCTTCCGTGTCGGGGAGCAGGGCGAGCAGGGTGTCGAGATGGTCGAGCCAGTCGGCGGCTGTGCGCAGGGTCCAGCCGTCACCGGTGTACGCGGTGTTCCGCTTGCGCAGTTCCTCGGTGTCGTGGCCTGCGGAGTCCACGACCACCGCGACCTTGATTCCGGAGCCGGGCCAGGCGAAGTCGGCCTGCCAGCCGCGGTCGCCGAGTTCGTGACCGAAGACGGGGGCCTTCTTGCCTTGTTCGGCCAACGTCTTGGCAAGCCGGGTCAGGTCGGAGTCGGGCTCTTCCTCTTCGAGGAGTCCGAGGATGTCCTCGTCCCAGGCCGCGTCCCGGAGGAGACCTTCGAGTGCCTGCTCGACCGCGGAGGAGGCCGAAGAAGAGGTGGCCGAAGACCGGTCGGGCCCGGCCGTCGGCTCCGTGATCTGCGCTGCAGCCGTCGGGCCGTCCTCCGTCGTGCCCGTCGCAGCCGTCTCGGGGTACAGCCGGGCGGTGAGCGTCTCCAGTTCGCCGGCACCGCCGCCGACGCGCAGGACTTCCACGGCGAAGTCGGCGGCCAGGCTTCCGGCGAGCTGCACGCCGTCACCACCGGTGAAGGCGAGGAACTGGAGGAGGTTGGACCAGTAGAGCCAGGACCGCCAGCGGAGTTTGTGTGCGGCGGTACCGAGCTGGTCGTCGTCGTGGTCATCGAGTACGGCGATGGCGCCCCAGCCGACTCCGGCGGTCCCTTCCGGTCCGCCGGTGGGGTCGACGGTGTGGAGCAGCGACAGGCCGTGCTCGTCGGTGGCGAAGAGGACGAGGATCTCCGCTTCCCCCGTGAGAAGTTCGACGTCGGCCGCCGGGTTCCCGCCCTTCGCGAGGGAGCGGAGGGCGCCCCGTAGCGTCTCGCGGGCCTGCGCACGGTCGACGTTCTGTGCCAGTGGTTCGGGAGGGCTGAGGAGTCCGCCGACCAGGGCCGAGGCACGCCGTCCCCACCGGGTGCGGGAGGGGTCGCGGAGGTAGCCGAGGAGGGTGTCGACGGGGTTGGCGAAGACGGCGCCGGCGAGGTCGGCGCGGTCGCCGCCGAGCTCCTCGTACCAGTCCTTGGCGGTGTCCTGTCCGGTGCGCCGGTAGGGCGGCCATACCGGGCGCGCCTTGGCGCGTTCGCCCTTCTCGAAGAGTTCGAGGTCGTCCCAGGTGATCTGGAAGACGAGGGCTCCGCCGGCCCGCAGTTCGTCCCGCTTCCGGGAGTCGGGGGCGATGCGGTTGTGCTCACGGGTGGCGTGGTAGCGGTGGCCGTCGAGGAAGACGTGCACCTTCTGGGGGGTGCCACCGGTCCGCTCGAAGGTGAAGTCGGTACGGGTGAACTCCTCGTCCCGCTGGGCGGTCAGCCGCCAGGTCGTGGCCCCGGCGAAGCGGAGGTTGCCGCTGTGCGCACCGCTCTCCTCCAGGGACGCGTCGTCCTGTCCGGTGCTCCAGGTGCGGAGGGCGGCGAGGAAGCGTGCCTCCAGGTCCGACTCGACCTGCCTGTCCAGACCGATCGCCTCGGTCGTGGAGACTCCTTGCACCTGCCAGTGGTCGACGGTCTCACCCGCGTCGTCGGTCAGCGGACGGCCGTTCTCGTCGACGGGGCCGAGGAGGCTGTTGATGATCTCCAGGGCCTCGCGGCGCGAGACCTCGTCCTGGTGGCGCTCCTCGGCGTAGCGGTGGAGGCAGCGGTGGCAGGCGCGGCGCCCCTCGTCCTTGCATGGGCAGGCGATCAGCGCCTCGCGCGCCTCGGCGAGGGTGTCGCGGAAGGCGGCGGGCCGGGTGAGCCGGTCGAGGTAGCCGGTGCCGCCGGGGAGGCGGTCGTACAGGACGAGGAAGTGCCGTTTCTCGCCGGTCGCCTTGTCGGGCATCGTGGCCAGGGTGGTGTCCAGGTGGGCGGGGTCGCCGCCGAAGTGCCGGTCGACACCGAGACGCAGCGCGGCCCGGAAGGAGTGGATCTTCTCGTCGACGAGCACGGTCGCGGCCGGCAGCAGGATCCGCAGGGCCTCGGTGGTGAGCTGGTGGGCGAGGAGCACCGCCTCCTGCTTCGGCGTCTGAGGCCCCTTCTTGCCCCGGCGCAGCGGGCACCACGGCTGATGGTGCTTGACGGCCGGGTTGCGGACGGCGGATGTGTCGAGGGCGTCGGTGTCGTGGTCGAAGACGGGCTTGCCGTCGGCGGTCGCCGCGCCGCAGGCGGTGCACACGTGGAAGGGCGCCATCCGCACGTCCTGTCCGGCCAGTTCGTCGTCGGCGCGCGCGTCGAACCGCAGCGGGCCGACGTTGATCTTCCGGATGACGGCCTTGCGGGAGTAGTCGACGCCGAAGGTCTCGCGGGTGTGCCGCCAGGACGCCCCGGCCTCGATGTGCTCCACCGGGATGTCGACCGCGTCGACGACGGTGTAGAAGCGCCGCTCGCGGTCGTCCTTGTCGTCGCCGATACGGGCGTCGTCGCGCTTGCCGCGGGAGGTGACGACGGCGGGTTCGATCACCTGGTGGAGGCAGGAGCCGTCGTCGGCGATGCCGGTGCTGTGGCAGCGCGGGCAGGGTGTGCGGTCCTCGGCGGCGTTCTCGGTGCGGACGTAGCCGCACTCCCGGCAGAAGCGCCAGGGCGTCCAGTCGGGCCGGGTGGAGCTGCCGATCTCGATTCCGGTGATCTGGTGCTTGTAGCCGTTGACGTAGAAGGTGTTGCCGGGCGCGAGTTCGGACAGCGCGTAGCGCCGGGGACGGTCGTAGGGGCGCATCTTTGAGTCGAAGCGTTCCCGGCCGGTCTTCGGGTTGGTGCCGTCGGGCCAGTACAGGGTGGCGTTGAGCGTGGTGACGGTGTCGATGAGGGCGTAGTTCGGCAGCAGGCCGAGATCGCACAGAGCCTGTTGGGCGGTGGTGAGGCCGCGTTTCATCAGCCGTCTGCCGGCAGCCCGGTGTTCCGCTTCGAGTTCCACCTTGCGAAGGCGCTGTTCGTCGTCGTCCTCGTGGAGTTCGTGGACGGCTTCGTCGATGAACTTCAGCCTGCGCCGCAGCTCTTCCTCGCCACGCTTCCACTGCCGTCCCGCTTCCTCGACGGCGCCGCGCAGCCCGCGCCCGGCGTAGGCGCGCAGGTCGTCGGCGGCCTGGGGGCTGACGCCGGTGGGGAAGAGGCCGAGGAACGTCTCGACGAGTCCGGCGGCGCCGGTCAGCGCGGCCCCGACGAGGTCGGTGAGGTACCCGGACGGGCCGAACAGGGCAGGCGCGTCGCGCGGGATCGCGGCGAGCGGCTGCCCGTCGGCACGCTTCAGCCGGCCCTGCGCGGCGAGGTCGAGGAGGTGGGCGAGGTACTGGCGGCGCAGGATCTCGACGGCCGACAGGTGGCTGCCCGGTGGCACGATCTGCCCGGCGATCATCTCGCGCGGCTGGTCGAGGTAGTACAGGTCGCGGCGGCTGCGGTCGGGGATGGTGAGGAGGAAGGCGTTGCCCGTGCGCCGGCCTGCGCGGCCGGCCTGCTGGGCGTAGTTGGCGGCGCGGCGGGGCAGCGCGGCGAGCACGACGGCCGACAGATCGCCGATATCGATGCCCAGCTCCAGAGTGGGGGTGCAGGAGAGCACGTTGGGGTCCTTGAACCCCTTGCCCTCGCGGAACGCCGCCTCGACCCGCTCGCGTTCCGGGCGGGTGAGCATGCCGGTGTGCTCTGCGGTGATCACCTGATAGGTGCCTGCCTTGCGGTACAGCCTGCGGTAGTAGTCCTCGCGGTAGTCGCGGTCGCGCTGGTGCAGGCCGAGTCCCTCCGGCCGGGTTCCGGCGACCAGGCGGCCGGTGCGGCAGCGGTAGGCGGGGCACTTCTGGCCGTCCCACTGGGGCAGTAGGTCGGGGTGGACGGTCTGCTCCCAGAAACAGGAGGGGCAGCGGACGAACGCCTGGTTGACCTCGCTGTCCTTCAGGAGCTGCACGTCGACGGCGCCGGGCTGGAGCCCGTAGATCCGCAGGCTGCCGTCCTCCGGAGTGCGTACGGCCAGCAGTCCGGCGGCGACGAGTTCGGGCAGCAGCCGGGACCAGAACTCGGCGGCCTGTTCGCGCGGCAGCCCGAGGCTGCGCTGGGCCCATCGCTCGTACCAGGAGAGCCG
>NZ_JBOHCV010000038.1:0-4489 GCF_050698815.1 Streptomyces sp. | reverse complement strand
GGCCTCCGGCCGGCTCGCCCCCGGACGACGGCTCCCCGGCAGCTTCGGCGCATCACGGCCCGTGCAAGCCGGTGCCGCTTCAGAACGCCCCGCTCGCCACCGCGCTCCGGGGGGAGGTGCTCCCCGGCCGGGCGCCGTGAACGGGCGGGCCGGTCGGCTCTAGGTGTGCTCGATCACCGTGTCGGCCAGCACGGGCGCGTCATCGCGTTCGACCGCGGTGACCGCCAACCGGACGCGTCCCGCGCCGTGTTCACCTTCGCCCCCTCCGTCCTTCTCCTCCCACATGCGGACGCGCAGCGTCTCGCCGGGGAAGACGACACCGGCGAACCGGGTGCCGTAGCCGCGCACCCGTGCCACGTCACCGCCGAGCACGGTGTCGACGGCCGCCTTGAGCGCCATCCCGTACGAACACAGCCCGTGCAGGATCGGCCTGTCGAAGCCCGCGAGCCGGGCGAACTCCGGATCGGCGTGCAGGGGGTTCCAGTCTCCCGAGAGGCGGTAGAGCAACGCCTGTTCCTCGCGGATGCCGCACCGCACCACATGGTCGGGATCCCTCTCGGGCGACGCCGGCCGTGCCGAGGGGCCGCGGTCGCCGCCGAAGCCGCCCTCTCCGCGTACGAAGAGCTGAGCCTGGGAGGTCCACAACGGACCGTCGTCGTCGGCCGCTTCGGAGCGCAGCACGATCACCGCGGCCTTCCCCTTGTCGTACACGGCCGCGACCCTGGAGGTCTGGGTGGCGGTGCCGGCGGCCGGCAACGGCCGGTAGGTCTCGACGCTCTGGCCGCCGTGCAGCACGGCGGCCAGGTCCACGTCGATACCGGGCGCGGACAGCCCGCCGATGACGCCCATGCCGCCTCCGGCGACGGTGGCGAAGCTGGGCAGCACGTGCAGCCGGCTCTCCAGGGTGTAGCGCAGCTCGCCGGGATCGGTCGCCGGCACGCCCGCGCCGAGGCCGAGGTGATAGAGCTGAACGTCCTTGTGGCTCCAGCTGATCCGGGTGCTGTGGGGCTCGGCTGCCACGGCCCGTTCGACGTCGATGGGCATCGCTCTTCGGCTCCTTCACACGGGTACGGTCTCTGCGACTGTACGTACGCACGAACTAACGGACGGACGGACTGCGTCACGTACGCAGATACGAGGCGCCGTTGAGGTCGAGCACGGTGCCCGAGGCCCACTGGGCCGCCGGCGAGGACAGCCACAGCACCGCGTCGGCGATCTCCGTGGGCTGGGCGACCCGCCCGTACGGGCTCTGGCCGCGGATCGCCTCGCCCTGCGCACCGGCCAGCCGGTGCGCGACGCGCTCCGTCTCGAAGAAGCCCGGCGCCACCGAGGCGACCGCGATGGCGTGCGGGGCGAGGGCGACGGCCAGGGACTGCCCGAGGGCGTGCACGGCCGCCTTCGTGGCGCCGTAGGCGGGGTGGTCGGGTTCGCCGCGGAAGGCGCCGCGTGAACCGATGTTGACGATCCGGCCGCCCCTGCCCCGCTCGATCATCCGCTGGGCGGCCTGGTGACTGAGGTGGGCGGTGCCCAGGAGGTTGACGGCGATGTGCTGCTGCCAGGCGGCGGTCCACTCGGCGAAGGAGGTGCCGGCGGGCGGGTGCGGTGTGTTGACGGCGGCGTTGTTGACGAGGACGTCGATGCCGTCGAGGGCCGCTGCCGCGTCCGCCACCAGCCGCGCGGCCTGTCCGGGGTCGGCGAGGTCGGCGCCGAGCAGCACATGCCCCTCCCCGGGCAGGCTCGCCAGGGTCTCGCGCGCCGCCTCCGGCCGGGTGCCGTAGTGCACGGCCACCCGGTCGCCGTTGCGGGCGAACGCCTGGGCCAGCGCCCGTCCGAGACCGCGCGAGGCGCCGCTGACCAGAACGCGGCGGCCGGTGGCGGGAAAGGGGGGAACCTCAGCTTCCGACGGCATCCGCGACCGCACGCTCCTCTTGCTCTTCCGACGGGTCGTGGCCGGGCTCGCGTTCCGCGCGCGGCAGCGCGAGGAGTATGAGTATCGCGCACAGCATGAGGATGCCGGCACCGCAGCGGAAGGCCAGTCCGTAGCCGGCCGCCAGCGTGGCCGGGCTGTCGCCGTTCCCGATCCGGGCGGTGGCGACCGTCGACAGCACGGCCAGACCGAGCGAACCGCCCATCGTCCGTGAGGTGTTGACCAGCCCGGAGACCAGTCCGGCGTCGCCGTGCGGCACTCCCGACATGGCGATCGAGGCGAGCGGGGTGCCGGCCAGTCCGGCACCGAGCGCCATCATGACGCCGGGGCCCAGTACGGTCGTCAGGAAGCCGCCGCCCGCGTGCATGCCGCTCTGCCACAGACAGCCGGCGCAGGAGATCAGCACCCCGGTCAGGGCGACGGTCCTGGCGCCGAGCCGCGCCATCAGCCGGGGCGCGGCCTTGGACCCGAGCACCACGCTGAGGGACTGCGGGATGAAGCCGAGCCCGGCCTGGACCGGGGTGTAGTGCAGCACGTTCTGCATGTAGAGCGACATGAAGTACCACATGCAGAACATCGCGCTGCCGCACACGAACATCGCGGCGTTCGTCGCCGACACCGAACGCAGCCGGAGGAGCCCCAGCGGCACCAGCGGGGCCGCCGTGCGGGCCTCGACCAGGACGAAGAGCGCGAGCAGCGCCAGTCCGGCCGCCAGCGGCACCAGGGCGGACGCCCCCGTCCAGCCCACCGACTCGGTCTGCACGATGCCCCAGGCCAGCGTGCCCAGCCCCGCGGTGACCAGCAGTGCGCCCGGCATGTCCAGCCGGCGGCGGGCCACCGTGCGGTCCCGCGCCTCCGTCACCCGGAGCGCGGCGGCGGCCAGCACCAGGGCACCGATGGGCACGTTGATCAGCAGTACCCAGCGCCAGGACAGCGCGCCCGTCAGTACGCCGCCGACGAGGCCGCCCGCCGCGCCGCCACCCGCGCCGACGGCGGTCCAGGTGGCGATGGCGCGGGTACGGGCCCGGCCTTGCGGAAAGGACGTGGTGAGGATCGTCAGCGTCGCCGGTGCCAGCACCGCCGCGCCCATCCCCTGCAGCCCGCGGGCGGCGAGCAGTTGCCACGGCTGCTGAGCGAACCCGCCCGCCAGGCTGGCCGCGGTGAACAGCGCCAGCCCCAGCAGGAACATCCGTTTCCGGCCGAAGATGTCGGCTGCCCGGCCGCCCAGCAGCATGAACCCCGCGAAGGTGAGGGTGTAGGCGTTCAGCACCCATTGCAGCCCCGCCGCGCTCATCTCCAGGTCGGTCCGCATGGAGGGCAGCGCCACGTTGACCACGGAGACGTCGAGCACGACCAGGAACTGCCCGGCGCACGCCGCCAGCACCACCACCCACAGGCGGCGTGCGGACGTGCCGCGCTCACCGCGCGATACGCCGGTGCCGACGCCGGTGCCGGGGGTGGGGGCCATGCCCGTCATGCTCCCATCAGTCCGGCGTCCCGCCCACCGGAATCGGGTGCGGGGGCGGGGAACCTTGGACGTACGACCGCAGCCCTGCACCCGGTCACGGTCCTGGTCCCCGGGACCGCCATCCGGGTGTCCGCAGCCGCGGATGCCCGCGTCCGCGGGTGCGAGCGGCGTGGGGCAGCATGGTGCGCGACGAGACACCGCCCGTAGGAGCGAGATGAGCCAGGTCAGCCAGGTCAGCCAGCCCAGCCGGGTCAGCCCGGCGCCCGCGCCCGGCACGCTCGCCGCGTTCGAGGCCGCGAAGGGCTTCATGCCGCTCGACGAGGGCCTGGCCCTGTACGCCGCCGCCGTGCGGGCGGCGGCCCTGGGACTGCCGCTGCTGGAGATCGGCACGTACTGCGGGCGCTCCACCCTGCTGCTGGCCGACGCGGCCCGCGCGGCGGGCGTCAGCGTGGTCACCCTCGACCACCACCGGGGTAGCGAGGAGCAGCAGCCCGGCTGGGATTACCACGACCCGGACGTGGTCGACCCCGAGGCCGGTCTGATGGACACGCTGCCCACCTTCCGGCGCACCCTGCACGCGGCGGGGCTGGAGGAGCACGTCATCGCCGTCGTCGGCCGCTCACCGCGCGTCGCGGCCGTGTGGGGCGGCGAGTTGGGCCTGGTCTTCATCGACGGGGGGCACACGGACGAGCACGCCACCGGCGACTACGAGGGCTGGGTGCCGCACCTCGCGCGGGAGGGGCTGCTGGTGGTGCACGACGTCTTCCCGGACCCGGCCGACGGCGGGCAGGCGCCCTACCGCGTCTACCGACGCGCCCTGGAATCCGGTGCGTTCAGCGAGGTGTCGGTGACCGGCTCGCTCCGCGTTCTGCGACGTACCGGCCCGGGAGCCGGAACGCCCCGGTAACCTCCCTGACGTGTCCTACCCGAGCTCGTCCCCACCGCCGAAACGACCACCCAGCACCCAGTGGGCGCCCGGCAGCGGAAGGTGGGGGCACCGGACGGGCAGACGGCTGGCCGTCGTGCTCGTGGCGCTGCTGCCGACGTGCTTGGCGGGCTGGCTGGTGTGGCAGTCGGCCGGCGGGCCCGCGGCG
>NZ_JBOHCV010000037.1:0-17497 GCF_050698815.1 Streptomyces sp. | reverse complement strand
GAGCGGTCAGCCCGCCCGGCGCCGGGCCGATTCGCCGCGCTCCGCGGGGCGGGCGGCGTCGCGCAGCCACGCGGGGCGGGCGGCGATCTCCAGCAGCAGAAGCAGCCGTGTGAGCGGATCGTCCCAGTCACACTGCCCGAGTTCCGTGATCGCGGCCTGTTCGTCCACGGGCCCTGCGGTAGCGGGTCGTTCAGATCCGTGTGAGGTCACTGGGACTCCAGGGTGAGGGACAGATGACCCGAACCACGCCACTCTGAGGGCGCGTTCGGGCTCAGGGCCGCTGCGCCGGTCATTCTCGCCGAACGGCGCTTACCGCTGCAAGTACATCTGCAATGACGGATGCAAGAACGCTCGACTGTGAGACAGTGCTGACTCATCACCAGCCAACGCCGGACTGATGGAGAGTCAGATGGACATCGACAACGGCATCCCCGCCGGCCAACTGCGGGACGTCTCCTGGCGGAAGAGCGGCCGCAGCAACCCGAACGGCAACTGTGTCGAGCTCGCGGACCTGGCCGGCGGCGGTGTCGCCGTGCGCAACTCGCGTCATCCGTCGGGTCCGGCGCTCATCTACACCCCGGCGGAGATCGCCGCGTTCATCCAGGGCGCCAAGGACGGCGACTTCGACGATCTGCTGCCGAAAGGGTAAGAAACGGGGCGCCCTTGGCCCCGGCACATGTCGGGGGTATGTGCGCTCCGCATGAGAGTTCGGGGCATGACTGTACGGGCCGTTCGCAGAGTGGGACACTGAGCGCTCGACTCGTCACTCACGGGAGCAAGGACACGTGTGATGTCAGCACAGCGGGAAGGCGATTCGTCGGTCCGGCGAATTCTCGACCACCCTCGTGGTGGACCGACGATCCTGCGCATCGTGCTGGGGACACAGCTGCGGCGGCTTCGTGAGCGAAGCGGCATCACCCGTGAGGCCGCCGGTGAGGCGATCCGCGGCTCGCACGCGAAGATCAGCCGCCTGGAGCTGGGCAGGGTCGGCTACAAGGAACGGGACGTGGCCGACCTGCTCTCGCTGTACGGGGTCACCGACCCGCGTGACCGCGAGGAACATCTCGTACTCGCGCGCCACGCCAGCACACCCGGCTGGTGGCAGAAGTACAGCGATGTGATGTCGCCGTGGTTCGACAGGCTGATCGGCCTGGAGGAAGCCTCCTCGGTGATCCGCATGTACGAGGTGCAGTTCATCCCCGGACTGCTGCAGACCGAGGACTACGCCCGCGCGGTCATGCGGCTGGGTCATCCGCGCGCCTCGGAGCAGGAGATCGAGCGGCGGGTCGAGCTCCGGTCCGACCGGCAGGCGATTCTCACCCGCCCGCACAGCCCCAAGCTGTGGGCCGTGGTGGACGAGGCGGCGCTGCGGCGCCAGCTGGGCGGCGCCGCCGTGATGCGGGAGCAGATCAAGCGGCTGCTGTGGGCGACCGAACAGCCCAACATCACGCTGCAGATCGCACCGTTCGCGATCGGCGGCCTCGCGGCCGCGGGCGGGCCGGTCACCATACTCCGCTTCCTGGAGCCCGACCTGCCCGACATCGTCTATCTGGAACAGCTCACCAGCTCGCTGTACCTGGAGAAGCGCGAAGAGGTGGAGAACTACATGGTGGTGATGGACCGCCTGTGCGCCACCGCCGAACCGCCGTCCAGGACCGTCGACTTCCTGGAGCGGCTGCTGAGCGGCGCCGAGAGCCACGACGTCTGAGCCGGTGCCCGCGACCTCACGGGCACCGGCTCCGGCAGCGGCTCACGGCGTACGGGCGACGCCTCCGAACTCGTACCATTCGTCGGTGAGCTGACGGGGTCCCAGATCCGAGTCCAGCCGCCAGTCGTTGATCTCCCCCAGGCCCGGCTCGAGGACCTCCAGGCCGTCGAAGTAGCGCTCGACCTCGTGCGCCTGCCGCACCCTGCCCCAGTTGTTGTGCGTGCTCTCGGCCATGAACTCGGTGACGAAGTCCCGGGTCGTCTTGTCCTCGCTCACCAGTTGATTGATCACCACGAAGCTGCCGGACGGGAGCCGTTCGATGATCCGGCGCAGCAGCGCGGCGGGGTCGGAGGAGTCGGGGATGCAGTGCATCACCGAGACGAAGAGGGCACCGACGGGCTGCGAGAGATCGATCAGCCGGCGCACCTCGGGGTGATCGAAGATGTCATCCGTATCGCGTATGTCCGCCTGGATGACCGCGGTGTTGACGTTCTCCTGCAGCAGCGCGCGGCCGTGTGCCAGGACGATGGGGTCCCTGTCGACGTAGACCGCCCGCGCCGCGGGATCGATGCGCTGGGCGACCTGGTGCACGTTGTCCTGGGTGGGCAGTCCTGATCCGTGGTCGATGAACTGCCGCACCCCGTACTCCTGCGCCAGCACCCGGACGGCCCGCTGCAGGAAGCGGCGGTTGTTGACGGCCAGCGCTCTGGTGCTCGGGACGACCTTGTCGAGTTCGGCGACCGCCAGGCGGTCGACCTCGTAATTGTCCTTGCCGCCGAGGTAGTAGTCGTACATCCGCGCCACGCTGGGGGTGGTGACGTCCACACCCTGTCCTGCCGCGTCTTCGTCTTCGCGCATGCGTGCCTCACGTCTCGCTGCGTACACGTCCGGTTGCGCTGCAGCATCTCACGCGGATGTGTCGCAGACCACATCAACTGCCCACTGCGGCAAGGAAATACGAGGGTGACCGAGGTGACCGAGGTGGCTGAAGCGAGAGCCGGCGGCTCACCGGGCGGGGAGGCTCAGCTCCGCCCACACCAGTCGGCCGGGCCGGACTCCCGACTGCACGCCCCACGTCTCGGCCACGGCGTTCACCAGCTTCAGCCCCCGGCCGTTGACGTCCTCCGGCTCGGCCTCCCTCGGGGTGGGGTCGCACAGACCGCCGCCCTCGTCGAAGACCTCTATCCGCAAGCGCTGCCCGTCCGTCTGCAGCCGGCAGCGGACCCGGTCGGTGTCGGTGTGCACGACGACATTGGTGAAGAACTCCGAGATGACCAGCTGCGCCGCGTGGCCGACGTCCTCGGGCAGACCCCAGTCGCGCAGTTGTCCGCAGACCCGCTCCCGCGCGTCCGATACCGCGGCCGCGTCGGCCGGCAGCTCGAAACTCTCGCGGTGCACGTCAACGGAGCCCCCGGCAGACGTGGGGGAAGTGAGCGGCGTCGCGGGACGGAACAGGGCCACCGTTCTGTACGCCTTCCGTCTACCCGGGTACGGCGACGGCAGGGCGCTGAGGCAGCACACAGGGAGCTATGAGCTGTATCACGCTCCTCACTATGCTCCCGCCTCCCACACAATGGCAAGAGTCGTTCTGCGAATTGCAGAGACGGAGGCGCAGAGTGGCTGCCACACTACGGGCATGACACGCTCCCGGTGCGACATGTCCCGTGGAGGGGGGAGGCCTCGTGCCTGAAGGCCGTGCCGCGCCGACCGTGGGCCAGATGGTCCTCGGCCTGCGGCTGCGGGATCTGCGCGAGGGAGCAGGATGTTCCTTCACCGACGCCGCCACCGCACTGAGTGTCAACGCGACCACGGTCCGTCGCATGGAGAAGGCCGAGGTCGGCCTGAAGCCGCCGTACGTGGAGAAGCTGCTCACGACATACGGCATCCCCGAAGCGGAGATCTCCGCCTTCCTCACCCTTGTCGAGGAGGCCAACCGGCCCGGCTGGTGGCACCGCTTCCGTGACGTGCTGCCCGCCTGGTTCAGCCTCTACGTCAGCCTGGAGGGCGAGGCCGGCCTCATCCGCGCGTACGAGCCGCACTGCGTGCCCGGTCTGCTGCAGACCGAGGAGTACGCACGCGCCCTGCTGAGCACCGGCTTCCCGCACGCGAGCGACGAGGAACTCGACCGCCGCGTCGCCCTGCGCATGGAACGGCAGGAGCTGCTGCGCCGGCCGGACGCCCCGCGGCTGTGGGTGGTGCTCGAGGAGCAGGTGGTGAGACGGCACGTCGGCGAGCCCGCGGTGATGCGCGGCCAGCTCGACCGGCTCATCGAGTCCACCGCGATGCCGAACGTCACCGTGCAGGTCATACCGTTCAGCGCGGGGCCGCACCCTGCCATGTTCGGGCCCTTCCAGCTGTTCCGGTTCGACATCCCGGAGCTTCCGGACATCGTCTACTCCGAGTCGCTGACCGGAGCCGTCTACCACGACGAACGCGCCGACACCGTCGCGTTCCTGGAGGCCCTGGACCGGCTGGGCGCACAGGCCGCGCCCGCGTCCCGCACCTGCTCCCTCCTCAGTGCGATCCGCAAGGAGTTCTGACCGCATGGTTCACATCTACAACGGCATGCCCGCCTCCGAACTCGGCAGCGAGGGCTGGCACAAGCCCTGGAGCGGCCCGAACGGCGGCAACTGCGTCGAGATGATGCGACTGCCGGACGGCCGGGTCGCCATGCGGCAGTCGTCGGACCCGCACGGACCGGCGCTGATCTGCGCCCCGCGGGAGATCAGGCTTTTCCTCCAGGGCGCCAAGCACGGTGCGGCCGACTATCTGCTGACGTGACCACCGGATCCAGCACCGACCAGGACCGAACGGAGACGCCGTGACCGGACAGGGTCAGGCACCGGAGATCGATCCAGGCACGGCCCGGGCCCACCGGGAGTTCATGATCCGTGCCACCCGCTGGCTCACCGCCGAGCGGGGCATGCGTCAGTTCCTCGACATCGGCTCCGGCATCCCCGCCGAACCCGTTCTGCACCGGATCGCACGGGCGGCGGCACCCGAAGCGAAGGTCGTCTACGCCGACAGCGCCCCTCTGGTCGGGCAGCACGCCCGGGAACTGCTGCGCGGCACACCTGAGGGAAGCACCGCCTACGTGCACGCGGACGTCACGGACCCGGAGAGCATCCTGGACGCTCCCGGCCTGAGCGACACCATCGACCTGGGCCGCCCCGTGGCGCTCTGCGTCAACGCCCACCTCCCCTTCGCCGCCCCCGCCGAGCATCCGTACGAGATGGTCCGCTCGCTGCTCAGCGCTCTCCCGGCGGAGAGCTATCTCGCCCTGACCCACACCACCGCCGACTTCGCCGTGGCCGCCCGCTTCTTCGACGGCCTGGAGCCGGCCGCGCCGGGCCTGGTGGCGCCGCACCGCTGGCGCCCCGCCGACGGCACCCCCACCGGGTCGGGCGGGAGCGGCACCTCCGGTTACGCCGGGGTCGCGCGGAAGCGGCGTTGACAGCGGGCGGCACCCGGCAGCAGGATAAGCAAGCGCTTAGGAACCTACGCGGCTACGCCGCTCCGCCGCAGCCGACCGGGATCGGATCACCCCCATGGCCTCACCCTCGCTCCTCCTCTCCCGCCGGGACCTGGACTTCCTGCTCCACCAGTGGCTCGACGCCGAGGAGCTGACCCGGCGCCCGCGCTACGCGGAGCACTCCCGGGAGACCTACGACGCCGTGCTCGACCTGAGTGAGCAGATCGCCACCCGGCACTTCGCGCCGCACAACAAGAAGAACGACCAGGAGGAGCCCCGCTTCGACGGCGAGCGGGTGCACACCGTCCCGGAGGTGAAGCAGGGGCTGGAGGCATTCGCGAAGGCCGATCTGCTCGCGGCGGCGATGGATGAGGAACTGGGCGGCATGCAACTGCCGCACATGGTCACGACGGCCTGTTTCAGCTGGTTCCAGGCCGCCAATGTCGGCACCTCCGCCTATCTCTTCCTCACCCTCGGCAACGCCAGGCTGCTGTGCGCCCACGGCTCGGCCGAGCAGATCGACACCTATGCACGGCCGATGCTCGCGGGACGCTTCTTCGGCACGATGTGCCTCTCCGAGCCGCAGGCAGGCTCCTCACTCGCGGACGTCACCACCCGCGCGGAGCCGCGGGAGGACGGCAGTCACCGTCTCTTCGGCAGCAAGATGTGGATCTCGGCGGGCGACCACGAACTGGCCGAGAACATCGTCCACCTGGTGCTCGCCCGCATCCCCGGCGGCCCGCCCGGGGTCAAGGGCCTGTCCCTGTTCATCGTGCCCAAGCACCTGGTCGGCCCGGACGGCACCGTCGGCGAGCGCAACGACGTCGTCACCGCCGGGCTCAACCACAAGATGGGCTACCGCGGTACGACCAACGCCCTGCTCAACTTCGGTGAGGGCGCGCACCGTCCGGGCGGCGAGCCGGGCGCGGTCGGCCACCTCGTCGGCGAGCCGCACCGCGGACTGGCCTACATGTTCCACATGATGAACGGCGCGCGCATCGGCGTCGGCGCGGGCGCCATGGCGCTGGGCTACACCGGCTACCTCAAGTCGCTCGACTACGCCCGGCAGCGCCCGCAGGGCCGCCCGCTCCCGGCAAAGGACGCCACGGCCGCCAAGGACGCCACCACGCCGCAGGTCCCGATCATCGAGCACGCCGACGTGCGGCGGATGCTGCTCGCACAGAAGTCCTACGTCGAGGGCGCCCTCGCCCTGCTGCTGTACTGCTCACGGCTGGTCGACGAGCAGGAGACGGCGGAAAGCGAAGAAGAACGCGCACACGCACGGCTGCTGCTGGACGTGCTGACCCCGATCGCCAAGAGCTGGCCCTCACAGTGGTGCCTGGAGGCCAACAACCTCGCCATCCAGGTACACGGCGGCTACGGCTACACCCGCGAGTACGACGTCGAGCAGCACTACCGCGACAACCGGCTCAACCCCATCCACGAGGGGACGCACGGCATCCAGGCCCTGGACCTGCTCGGCCGCAAGGCGGTCATGGACGGCGGGGCCGGACTCGCGGCGCTGGGCGTGACCATCGAGGCGACCGCGGAGCGCGCGGCGTCCGAGGGCGGCGAGGCGGCCGAACTCGGCGCCACGCTGCGGGAGTCGTGGGAGCGGGCCACGAAGGTCACCGCACGGCTGTGGGGCACCGGCGACCCGCCGGTGGCGCTGGCCAACGCCTCGGTCTACCTGGAGGCGGTGGGCCACACCGTCGTCGCGTGGATATGGCTCGGCCAGTTCCTGGCCACGTCCGGTCACGACGACGCCTTCCACCGCGGCAAGCGGCAGGCCGCCCGCTACTTCTTCCGCCACGAACTGCCCCGCACCGGACCGCAGTTCGCCCTGCTGGAGTCTCTCGACACCACCACGCTGGAAACCGAGCCGGACTGGTTCTAGGGCCGTCCGGCTCGGTTTCGCTTCTAACCGTCGCAGTCGAGCGTGTCGCCGGTCACCGGCGCACCCTCGACGCTGCTGCGGTCGACGTCCACGTCGGAGACCTCGGTGCCCTCCGTGCCGGGCCGGACCGAGAAGACCTCCAGGTGCTCCGTACCCGAGACGGGCACCGGTCGCAGCACCGCACCCGGCAGCGCGGCCGCCACCGTCTCCGCCTCCCGTACGAAGTGCGGGTCAAAGCTCACTTCGGTACGTCCGCCGCGCGTGCCCCCGGCGCCACCACGCCGCTCGTCCAGGACGTGGAACCCGTTGTCCCGCAGATCTTGCGCCATCCGCCGGGCGGCCTCACCGCGGCCGTCGACGCGCACCGAGATCTTCTCGGGCGGGAACGCGACCGGCCGCGCGCCCGGTTCGGGTCCCGTCGCCGGGTTCCCGGTGATGGGCCGGTCAGCGCGCAGGTCGGCGAAGAGGGCACGCGCCCGCGGCTCGTCCCAGGCCAGGGTGGAGCCCCACACGGGGACCCGGCGGTCGAACTCCGACATCGGCACCGTCGCGAACTCGGTGCGGCGCGCCGTCAGTCCGTGCAGTTCCCGGCCGAGCCGGCTCAGCCGGCCGGGCGTCAGTCCGCTGTCCGTGCGCACCGATCCCGCCAGCGCGGTGGCGGCGCGCAGCAGTGCCACCGGGTTCCCGGCCACCTTGTCGCTGGTCAGGCTGGTCAGCATCTCGGCCAGCAGGCGCTGCTGACGGCGCACCCGGCCCAGGTCGCCGGGCGGATGGACGTGCCGTGCGCGCACGTACCGCAGGGACTTGTCCCCGTCCAGCAGATGAGTGCCCGCCAGCAGTCGCAGGCCGGAATTCTCGTCCCGCAGCGGCTTGTTGGTGCACACCCGTGCACCCTTCAGCCGGTCGACGGCATCGACGAAGCCGGTGAAGTCGGCCTCCGCGTAGTGGTCGACGCGGACCCCGGTCACCCGTTCGACCGTACGGACCGTGAGGGAGGGGCCGCCATGCGCGTAGGCGCTGTTGATCTTGCCGAGGTGGCGGGTGGTGCCGTTGGTGATCTTGCCGAATCCCTTGCCGGTGTCGCGGTGGGAGGCGAAGCGCACGTACGAGTCGCGCGGGATGCTCACCACGCTGACCCGGTCCCGGTCCGCGGAGATGTGCAGCAGCATCATCACGTCGGTGCAGTCGCACTGCTGCCCGTTCACGTGCAGCCGGTCCTTGGTCGCCTGGGACAGGCCCGCCCGCCGGTCAAGGCCGACGAGGAGGATGTTCATCCCCGGGCCACGCGCCGGGCGCCCCCGCTCGGGGAGCCCGGACAGCGCGGTGGCGGCCGCGTCCGAGAGGCCCGGCGGGACGGGGGTGGAACCGCCGGCGAACCCGGCGTCCAGCGTGGCGCCGCACGTCAGCGCCGCGCAGAAGGCGGCGGCAAGGGCGACGCGACGTCGCGCGGGGCGCGGCGGAAAGGCGGAGCGCAAGAAGTGCGGATGCGAGAAGCGGGAGAGGGGGAACACGAGCCGATGCACCTCCGCGGAGTGAGCGATTCCGCATGCTAGGCACGCCCTCTCCCCCGCCCCGCGCTGATCCGTCCCACTCGCCCGTCCGGGTCACCCGGTCAGATGAACGCCACTTCTCCTGATCCCCCGACTCACGCCAGGTCGTCGCGCGGCTCCAGCGGCCGGGTCGCCGGCCCCTGGATCACCCGGCCTTCCGTGTCGAAGCGCGAGCCGTGACAGGGGCACTCCCAGGCACCCTCGGCGTCGTTGAACCGCACCAGGCAGCCCAGATGCGTGCAGCGTGGCGACAGCGCCCGCACCTCGCCCTCCGGCGTACGGTGCACCGCGCAGCGCCGCCCGCGGATGCGCACGATCGCGCCGGCGCCCGGAGCGATCTCGTCCACCGAGTCGACGTAGGAGGACCGCAGCCGGTCCCCCACGAACCGGCCCGCCACGGTCGACTGGAAGCGCAGCATCGCGGGCGCCTCACGCGGGCTGAGCCGGCGCGGATCGTACAGCTTGGCCCAGGGCGGCAGGGAGTCGCCGGTGATGTGAGCCGTCAGCAGCCGGCCGGCGAGCACCCCGTTGGTCATGCCCCAGCCGCCGAAGCCGGTCGCCACCCAGGTGTGCTGCGCCGCCGGATGGAACGGGCCGATGTAGGGCACGCGGTCCGTGGTGTCGTTGTCCTGGGTCGCCCAGCGGTGCACCAGGCGGGCGTCCGGGAAGCGCTCGTACGTCCACGCCGCCAGCCGCTCGTAGCGTGCCCCCACCGAGCCCTGTCCGGCCGTGCCCGGGGTGAACTTCTCGCCGGTGACGATGAGCAGCCGCTGCCCGCCACGGAACGGATAGGGCGCGGTGCGCACCGAGCGGGTGCCGCGCTCGGGGGTGAGGTAGCCGCCGCCCGGGTCCTGGTCGGCGGGCAGCAGCGCGGAGACGACGAGTTCGCGGCGCGGGGTGAGCCGGGAGAACATCAACGCCCGGTCGAAGACGGGGTAATGGGTGGCCACCACGACGTCGCGGGCGACGACCTCGGCGCCGTTCTCGGTGCTGAGGCGGCAGGGCTCCCCCTCGTGGAGGCCGGTGACGCGGGTGCGCTCGTGAATGCGGCCGCCCTGCCGCAGCAGGTCGTCGGCGAGCGCCAGGAGGTACTTGCGGGGGTGGAACTGCGCCTGGTCCTCGACGCGTACGGCCGCCGACACCGGGAAAGGCAGCCCGGTCCGCGTCACGTACGAGGCGGGCAGCCCGGCCTCGCGGGCCGCCTCGGCCTCTGCCCGTACCTCGTCCACATGGTGATCGGACTCGACGAAGGTGTAGGCGGGGCACCGCTCCAGCTCGCAATCGATCCCCAACTCAGCGGCGACGGCGGTCACATGCTCGATCGCCTGCTGCTGTGACGCGGCGTACAGCCGGGCACTCTCCGCTCCCAGCTTGTCACGCAGGTGCGCGTAGACGAGCCCGTGCAGGGCGGAGACCTTCGCCGTCGTGTGGCCGGTGACACCGGCGGCGATGCGGTCGGACTCCAGCACGGCGACGCTGCGGCCCGCCCGCGCCAGCTCCCACGCCACGGAGAGTCCCGCGACCCCGCCGCCCACGACCGCGACGTCCACCTCCGTCTCGCTGCCGGGCGGGAGGGGCGGGTGGGGCGCGGCCGCCGCGGACAACATCCAGTAGGACTCGTAACCGACGGGCAGTGTGGTCAAGGCTGCTCCTTGTGGTCATCCGGCTCGCACGGACGCCCGGGCCGGCATGGCCTTTCGGTGAAAAGTGTGACGTCGCTGTGATTCCCCGCGCCGACCGCCTCACGCGCGACCGCCGGGACTTCCCGTGGTCCGCGTGCGTCCCCCGGCTTCGCGCAGGATGTCCAGCACCTCTTCGTCGGTCAGCTGGTTGAAGTTCTGGTACCAGAAGCCGACCGATCCGAAGGCCGCGGGCCGCTGCAGGCAGAGAATCTCGTCGGCTTCCGGTTCGAGCATTCGCGCCGCCTGGGGCGAGCACACCGGAGCCGCGAGGGTGATGCCGGCGGGCGCGGACTGGCGTACGGCGCGCAGGGCAGCGCGCGCGGTCGCGCCGGTGGCCACGCCGTCATCGATGAGGACGGCGGAGCGCCCCGCCACCGCGGGCCCGTGCCGGCCCTGCCGGTAGAGCTCCTCGCGGCGCCGCAGCTCCGCGCGCTCGCGCTCGGCCAGCGGGCGCAGTTCCTCCTCGGTCAGGCCCAACTGACTCAGCAGGGTGTGGTCGTACAACGGCGGGGCGTCCCCCGCCACCGCTCCTACGCCCAGCTCCGGCTGGAAGGGAGCGCCGATCTTGCGTGCGACGACGACGTCGAGCGGTGCGTCCAGCGCACGGGCGACCTCGTCGGCGACGGGCAGCCCGCCGCGCGGCAGACCGAGCACGAGGACGTCCGGCAGACCGCCGGCGCGCTGCCGCTCGGCCAGCCGCTCGGCCAGCGCCTTTCCGGCTTCTCGCCGGTCATGGAACTGCATGGCGCCGCCTCCTCCATGCCGGAAGTGTGCTTCGACCCGGGTATCCGGCCGTGGCCGACGTACACAGGACACGGCCGCGGAAGTTCCGTTTCCGGCACGGGAATTCCATTGAATCCGCTCCCACAAGCAAGCGCTCAGGTCTACGGTGTGTGCCTGCGGGGATCATCATGTGCTATGCGCCGGGAGGGCTCCGCGATGAGCAGGGAAGCAGTGCCGACGCCTGCTGAACATGTGCGTGAGCTGCTGGCTCGGGCCCAGAATCCGTTCGACGTCACCGACGCGGCGCTGGCCCGGCTGGAGGACGCCGTGCTGTGTCACGTGGAGCTGCACGGCTGGCGGCAGCGCAAGACTCCGGCGCCGAGTCTGCGGTGCAGCAGCTACCGTCACCTCTTCCTGCTGCGGGACGGCGGTGTGCTGCCGCTGTGGGAGTTGCGCTACGACCACGAGAACGACGCGGCAGACACTCCGCACGAGATGTGCGAGGTGTACGAGAACGTGGAGGCGCTGGCCCGCTCCGAACGCCGCGTGCACCAGAGCCAGGAGCGGCCGGAACCGTGCGAGGTGCCGGACAGCGGCGATGCCGCGCTGGAGTTCCTGCTCACGACGGACACGGAATCCGGTGACCGCACGCGCCGCGTCTACACCGGGAGCGACTCCCCCGACCACGCACGCCGCCTGCTGCGCCGCGCCGAGAACGCCGACCGGCCCGGCGAGGACGTGTGGCGGCTGCTCGCCACCTCCCGCGGTCACGACATCCTGCCCGTACCGCGGCCCCGGGCGCTGGCCCACGCGTGGCAATTGTGGTGCTCCGTCTACGAACACGCCTTCCTGCTCGCGGACGGCAGCGAGATCAGTCTGTACGAGCTGGAGCACGACCTGTCCGGCACCGGCCTGCTGGTATGTGAGGTCTACCTCGAGGAGAACGTCGCCGATCAGGCCGCGCACCGGCGCGCACGGGACCACGGCTTCGATCTGTGACCGTGCGGGCGCGGAACGGGACGCACCCATGCCTTCTTCGTGACCCCTTGTGACCTTCTCCGTGCCGACCGTATTGTGGGCGCGCTTTCATCCGTCCTTTCGCAGGGTGCCAGTCGACCGGAGGACCCGCCCATGCCCGCTCGCGGACGACACCGCCGCAACCGGCCCATCGCCGCATCCCGCTTATCGCTCAGGGTCACCGCGGGCGGCGCCGGGATCGCGATACCTCTCATCGGCGCCCAGCTCGCGGCTGCCACCCCCGAGGCTGCGACCTCTGAGGGCGTCTGGCAGAAGGTCGCCGCCTGCGAGAGCGGCAACAAATGGGACATCAACACCGGCAACGGCTACTACGGCGGGCTGCAGTTCACGCAGAGCACCTGGCAGGCCTACGGCGGGGCCGCGTACGCTCCACGCGCCGATCTCGCGACGCGGGCCGAGCAGATCGCCGTCGCCGAGAAGGTACTGGCCGGACAGGGCCCCGGAGCATGGCCGGACTGCGGCCCCCGGGCGAGCCTGACCCGCGACGCGGCCGTGCGGAAGAACGCGGCGAAGAAGCCCGCGGCGCAGCAGGGGCAGGAGCAGCGGGCCGAACGGGAGGAGCGGACCGAACGGGCCAGAGCGGACCGCTCGAAACAGCCGACGACCTACGAGGTCGTCGGCGGTGACAGCCTCTCCGCCATCGCCGAGGCACGGGATGTCGAAGGCGGCTGGAGCGAGTTGTACGCCCGCAACCGGGAGACCGTAGGGGGCGATCCCGACCTCATCCTGCCCGGACAGCGACTCCGGCTGGACGGCGCGGCAGGACGGTCCCATCCGCGGCCGGAGGCGAAGGCCAAGGGGAAGGCCAGGGAAGAGAGAGCGAAGGACACGGCACCCGAGAAGCCGGACGGGGGCGCCGAGGCCGGATCCGGGGCCGAGGCGAAGGAGAAGCCGCAGCCGAAGCCCCGCACCCGCAAGGCGGAGAGCGGCACGAAGGCGAAGGCCGCCGCGCCCGCCGGCAAGCCGGCGTCATCGGCCGCGGCCGCGCCGGTCAGCGGTGTCAGCCCGAGCACGGCCTACCGCGCGGCCGGCGGCAGCTGGTCCTCCGGTCACCACACCGGAGTGGACTTTCCCGTTCCCACCGGCACCACGGTGAAGGCCGTCAGCAGCGGCGAGGTCGTCTCGGCGGGCTGGGCGGGCGCGTACGGCTACGAGGTGGTGCTGCGGCACAGCGACGGCAGGTACAGCCAGTACGGCCACCTATCGGCGATCTCCGTACGCGCGGGGCAGACCGTGACTCCCGGCCGGCGCATCGGCCGCTCCGGCTCGACGGGCAACGCCACCGGACCGCACCTGCACTTCGAGATCCGGACCGGCCCCGGCTACGGCACGGACATCAACCCGCTCAGCTACCTGCGAGGACGCGGCGTCAGCCTCTGACGGGCGGCGGCCTCAGCCGTCCTCGTCCGCGACCGCCTCCGGGTCGGTGTATTCCGGCCCGGCCGGCGGCTCCGGCCGCGGGTCGGGGGCTTCCTCGGCCTCTTCGATGGCTTCCAGGTCCAGCCCGAGGCCGCTCTCGTCGTCGTCGGCGACGTGCATGGCCGTCTCCTCCACCGACAGCCCATGGGCCGGCGACGCGGTGGAGAAGCTGTCCTGGTTGGCGGGGCGCCAGGAGAGCGGGTCGTCACTGAGCTGCCCGGCCTGCTCGGCCGCGAGCTGCCCGGCCTCGAACTGCCCGGCCTGCTCGTTCTCGAGCTGCTCGGCGGCCTCTTCGCCCACGTCGGGCTCCTCCTCCGACAGCTTCTCGTCCAGCGATTCGCCCTCGACCTGTTCGGCGAACGTGGTGCCGTACCGCTCGACGGCCACCGGCTCGTCCCCGGGTATGGACGTGCGCTCCGGATCACTGGCCAGCTCGGCCTCCGGCGATTCCGCACGCAGATCCGGCATCCCCTCGTCCTCGGGTTCCGCGCCCGGGTCGTGGGGCTCATCCTCAGTCATGTCACCCCTCGGTACCCCGGTGGTCGCCGGAAAAACGCGCGCGCTTGCGCCGCAGCAGCACCACCGTCAGATCGACTACGGAGAACAGCGCCAGGCCCGCGCAGATCAGCGTCAGAGTCCGCAGCGAGCCGACGCCTGGCGCGTCGCCGGGACCCGTCTGCGTCATCCAGTACCAGAACAGCCCGGTAGCGGCCAGGAAGAGCGGCGTGAAGAGGGTCGCGAGAATCAGCCGTACGCGCAACGCGCTCCGCGCGGTGACGGGCTCGCTACCGCTGTGGGTACGCGACCAGTGACGCTCGAGCGGGCCGCTGTGCGGCGGCCGCCGCCCGGGACGGTGCTCGGTCATCTCTCGCCCCTTCCCGCGCCGGCTGCTTCCTGCTTCCAGTGTCCCTCCGAACCGGGTCGGGCCGGTCAGGCCGGTCAGACTTCAGCCTCGTGGCACACCCCGCAGGTGAACCGCCGCGCCTGCGGGGTGTGCGTGGATCTGCCCGTACCCGCGGGTTCGTGCACGGTCAGCGGAGCCACGTGTGCATGGTCGAGGCACAGACCGGCGCCGCAGCGGGTGCAGAGGGCCACCGCGACGGCGGTCTCCTGGCGTGCCCGGCAGTCGTAACAGTTCATGACCCGTCCTCCCTGGCGTCCGCTTCCGGGTGCCACCCGCCAGACGGCGGGAAACAGCCGCGTGACAAGCCTGGGAGGCCGGGGACGCGAGCCGCGCTCGGCGGCCGGGCCGGTGACGCCGGCCCTGTTGCCGGGGTTCGAACGCTCGTAGCACGGTGACGCTTTCGGCTTCCCGGACCTCAACACCTCCGCATGCCGCCTCACTTCGCACCGGGAAGGCGGGGCGGCGCGCGTCCGCGGCACATGTGCCAGGGCGCTATGCCCCGGAAACGCCCTACCAGCGCGGGCAAGATCCAGCCGGAGAGTTACCGATTCCTTCCAACCACCCGGCCCGTGTCAGTAGCCTCTTGACCGACGGCAGTCCGCAACAGCACTGAACGAGCTGGAGACCTGGATGGAACGTCCTGCCTGGGCCCCGCAGGGCATAGACCTGACCGTGCCGAGTGTGTCCCGAATGTACGACTACTACCTGGGGGGTTCGCACAACTTCGAGGTGGACCGGGAAGCGGCGCGGCGTGCCATCGAGGCGTGGCCGGGCCTGCCGAAGATCATCCGGGCGAATCGTGCCTTCATGCGGCGTGCCGTCCGGTTCGCGGTCGGTGAAGGCGTGACCCAGTTCCTCGACATCGGTTCCGGCATCCCCACGTTCGGCAACATCCACGAAGAGGCACAGGCCGTCGACGGCGAGTCCCGTGTCGTCTACGTCGACAACGATCCGGTGGCCGTGGCGCACAGCCGCGCGGTGCTGGACGGCGTCGACCGCGCGGAGATCGTCTCGGCCGACTTCCGTTCCCCGCAGGACATTCTGGGGAGCGACGCGGTCGAGCGGCAGCTGGACCTCGACCGCCCGGTGGCCCTGATGCTGGTCGCGCTGCTGCACTTCGTCGAGGACAAGGAAGACCCCTGGAAGACCGTCGCCGAGCTGGGTGACGCTCTCGCGCCCGGCAGTCTTCTGGTGCTGACACACAGCTCCGCAGACCGGGGGTCCGAGCGGGAAGCCACCGGCGTGCGGGACGTCTACCGCAGCGCCAGTTCACCGCTGATCATGCGCACCCGCACCGCCGTCAACCGTTTCTTCGACGGCTTCGACCTGGTCGAACCGGGCCTGGTCCCGCTGCCGCACTGGCGCCCCACCGAGGGGCCCGAGCCGGACGACCCGATCCTCCTGTCCGGTTACGCCGGAGTGGGCCGCAAGGCGGGAAGAGCCGGGTGAGTCCCGGGCCGGACGAGCGCGACGGGCTCGAGGACGACGGACTGCGGCGCTTCGCGACCATCTGGAGCCGCGCCGTCCATCCGGCGACGCAGAACGCGATGACGCGTGCCGAACTGGAGGACTACCTCTACCCCTTGACCGTACGGCTCTGTGACGCCCTGCACGCCCACCCCTTCTCCGCCGCACCGGGCCGCGAGGTCGGCGCCGCTCTGGTGGCGGGCCACTGCACCAACCCGGACGCGCTGCCGCAGCTGCTCGGGGTGATCGACTCATATCTGGTGCTCTACGGGCGCGACCCGGAGAGCACCACGCTGCCGGTGGACGAGGCCCGCGCCCGCTGTTCCCGCCTGCAGCACGCGATCGCGGCCGGCTTCACCCGGGCGCTGCGCGACCGCACCCTCGGCGAGCAGGAGGCGCTCTCCCGCGCCGCACTGGCCGCGCAGACCGCCGTCGAGGAGGCGCTGCACGCCAGCGAGACCCGCTTCCGCGCCGTCTTCAAGGACGCCACCATCGGCATCAGCATCGCCGACATGGACGGCCGCATCCGCGACGCCAACGACGCGCTCGCCCGGATGTTCGGCCGCTCGGAGGAGGAGATGCGCAGACGGAACGTCAACGAATGGGTGCACCCCGACGACGCACCCGGGGTCTGGCAGCTGCACCGGCAGCTGGTACGCGGCGAACGCGACCACTTCCGGGTCGAGAAGCCCTACCACCGGCCGGACGGCACGGTGCTGTGGACCAACCTGACGGTCTCACTGCTCCGCGACGCCGAGGGCGAACCGCGGTACCAGCTGGCGCTGATGGAGGACATCACCGAGCGCCGCCTGCTGCACCTGCGACTGCGCTACGAGGCCACCCACGACGAGCTGACCGGGCTGCCCAACCGCACCCTCTTCGCCGAGCGCCTGGACCGGCTGCTGTCGGCGAGCAGCGGGGTGAAGCGCTTCGGGCTGTGCTATCTCGACATCGACGGCTTCAAGGCGGTCAACGACAGCCTGGGCCACGCGGTGGGCGACCAGCTGCTGATCTCGGTCGCCGAACGGCTGCAGTCGTGCACCGCGGGGCAGGGGCATCTGGTCGCCCGTATCGGCGGCGACGAGTTCGCGGCGCTGGTCACCGATCCGTCCGGCCCGGAGGACGTGGCCGAGCTCGCCAGGCAGGTCCTGGCGGCGCTGGCGACCCCGATCGGCCTCGACGGCCGTGAGCTGTCCGTACGGGCGAGCATCGGCATCGTCGAGGGGCGCAGCGGAGAGCTGCGCCCCGAAGAGGTTATGCGCAGCGCGGACATCACCATGTACCGGGCGAAGGACGGGGGCGGCAACCGCTACGTGGTGGCCGATCCCGACTCCGACGCGCGGGCCATCGACCGCCACAGCCTCACCACCCACCTGCCGGCGGCGCTGGAGCGGGACGAGTTCTTCCTGGAGTACCAGCCCCTGATCCGGATGAGCGACGGGCACGTGGACGGCGCCGAGGCACTCGTGCGCTGGAAGCACCCGGTGCACGGCAGACTCGGCCCGGACCGGTTCATCCCGCTGGCCGAACACACGGGCCTCATCGTGCCGTTGGGCCGGTGGGTGCTGGAACAGGCGGTGCGGCAGGCGTGCGCCTGGCACGCGCAGCGCGACGCGGAGAGCCTCGTGGGCGGGGCC
>NZ_JBOHCV010000036.1:0-7386 GCF_050698815.1 Streptomyces sp. | reverse complement strand
TCGCTGACATCGAGCATTGGGGGCACGGGGGCTCCTGGCGTTCGGTTCTTGTCCGTATGAACAACGGGCGATCCGTGGTTCCGGTCACGCTCGAGGGCGGGCGGAATCCGGACAGCGGCCCCGTCGGTGCGACCGGAAAGACTTCCGTAACGGCGTAAACCAGGTGGTTCCGGGATCTGGATCACGATGTCGGAACTCTTCTGGAACAGGTTCGTGCTAGCGGTGGCCATCGGCCAACCTATACACCCCTAACCGGGTCTAGCTGGGTAAGACGGGCGGTAGGGGACTGAACGCGACGAAGGTGCGAGGGCTGGGGCAAATGCACATCTCGTTTCTGATCAACAGCGGGTACGGCATGGGGGGAACGATCCGCACCACCTTCAACCTCGCGCGGACGCTGGCCGAAGCGCACGACGTGGAAGTCGTATCGGTCTTCCGGTACCGGGACCGTCCCTTCTTCGACCCGGGCCCGGGCGTGCGGCTGCGGTCACTGATCGATCTGCGCAAGGACAGTCCGGGGTACGAGGGCGACGACCCCGAACACGCGCTCCCGGCCCGCGTCTTCCCCGCCGCCGACGGCTGTCACCCGCAGTACAGCGCGCTGACCGACCGCAGGATCGGCGCGCACCTGGCCAGGACGAAGGCGGACATCGTCATCGGCACCCGGCCCGGGCTCAACGCGCACATCGCCCGGCAGACCCGGCGCGGGCCGGTGCGGCTGGGCCAGGAACACCTCACCCTCGCCACCCACCCGGCGCGGCTGAAACTGATGCTGCGGGACACCTATCCCCGGCTGGACGCCGTCACCACCGTCACCGAGGCCGACGCCCGCGACTACCGCCGGCTGCTCCGGCTGCCCGGCGTCCGCGTAGAGGCGCTGCCCAACAGCGTGCCCGAGCCGGACGTCAGCCCCGCGGACGGCTCCGGCAAGTGGGTCGTGGCGGCCGGCCGGCTCGCCCCGGCCAAGCGCTACGACCTCTTGATACGTGCCTTCGGCATGGCCGTGGCCGAACGTCCCGACTGGGGTCTGCGGATCTACGGCAGCGGGCGCATGTACGACAAGCTGCGCGCCCTGATCGACGAACTCGGCCTGTACAACCACGTCTTCCTGATGGGCCCGGCACACCCCATCGAGGCGGAGTGGGCGAAGGGGTCCATCGGCGCCGTCACCTCCAGCCTGGAGTCGTTCGGCATGACCATCGTCGAGGCGATGCGCTGCGGGCTGCCGGTGGTGGCGACCGACTGTCCGCACGGGCCCGGCGAGATCATCCGGTCCGGCGTGGACGGGCAGCTGGTGCCCTCGGGCGACGTGGCGGCCATCTCCGCCGCGCTGCTCGGCCTGATGAACGACGACGCGCTGCGGCGCCGGATGGGCAAGGCGGCGATCACATCGGCCGCCAGGTTCGACCCCGCGCGCGTCGGCGCCCGTTACGAGGAGCTGATGACCGCTCTGCTGACCCGCCGCGGGAGCACCCTGCGCCGGGCACGCGGGGCGCTGCTCGGCGGCGCCTACGCGGCCAAGGACGCACTGGTGGGCACGGAGTTCGCACTGCACGGAGGACGGCCATGACCACACCGACCGCGCTCCCCGCCCACGCGCCGGCGGTACGGACCGTGCCGTCCGTACCGCCGGTACCCCGGCACCCGCGCGCCGACTGCACGGCCGACAGCGCCGGGGGGCTCACCTTCGACGTGCGGCTGCCGGCCGTGTCCCTCGACGCGGTGCGGGACGCGGCGCTGCTGCTGCGCCGGCGCGGCGGGGAGGAAGGGGCGGACACGGTCCGGCTGCCGCTCACGCCCGCCGGGTCCGACAGCACGCTGCGCGCCGTACTGCCCAGCATCATGACCCTGCCGGAGGGACGCTGGGACGCCTACCTGCTGTTCGGCGGCTCCGGTGAGCGGGAGCCGCGGCGGCTGCTGCCCGGCATCCATGATCTGCGCTCGCTCATCGGCCGCGTCCCCAGATCCAGCCGTACCTGGCTGGGCGTACGTATCCCTTACACCACCAAGTACGGCAACCTCACGGTGCGTTCATGGCTGCGCTGGCCGCACGCCGAGGCCGGGGAGCTGCGCGTCGCGGACGGGGGCATCGCGCTGCACGGCAGGCTGTACGGCGCACGCCTCGGCGGCACGGCCCGACTGGAGGCGTGCGCCCGCGACGCGGCGGCCACGCCGATCAGCGTGCCGGTGGCCGCCCACGCGGCCGACGCTCCCCACACGGCCGATGTGACCGGTCAGAACGACGGGCAGGGGTCGGATTTCACCGCGTGGCTGCCGCTCGCCGCGCTGTCCGCGGCGCACCCGGTGTGGGACCTGTGGCTGCGCCCGTGGGAGGGCGCGGAGCCGGTCCGCATCGGCCGGATACTCGACGACGTGGCGGACAAGAAGCGGATCTTCAGCTATCCGCCGCAGCGGGTGGCCGACGCGGACGGTGAACGCGCGGTCAGCCCGTACTACACGCGCGACAACGACCTCTCCGTGCGGGTGAGCCGGGTGGACGCGCGGTAACGACGGAGGCGGCCGGACAACGCCCCTCGAGGACAGAAGCTGTCCGCGAGGGGTGGCAGACTCGGTCCATGATGGAGACCTCGGCACGGCTGCTGCGTCTGCTGTCGCTGCTGCAAGCTCACCGGGACTGGTCCGGGGCCGAGCTGGCGGACCGGCTCGGCGTCACCGCGCGCACCGTCCGCAGGGACGTCGACAGGCTGCGCGGTCTGGGCTACCCGGTGCACTCCAGCACCGGCACGGCGGGCGGCTATCAGCTGGGCGCCGGTGCGGAACTGCCCCCGCTGCTGCTGGACGACGAGGAGGCCGTGGCCGTCGCGGTCGGCCTGCGGGGCACGGCCGGCGGCGGTGTGCAGGGCATCGAGGAGTCCTCGGCACGCGCGCTCGCCAAGCTCGAACAGGTACTGCCGCACCGCCTGCGCCGCCGGGTGAGCGCCCTCAACGCCTACACGGTTCCCATGACGCGCGCCCAGCACGGGCCCGCCGTCGAGGCGGCGGTCATCGCCGAACTCGCCCACGCCTGCCGCGATCACGAGCGGTTGCGCTTCGCGTACGAGGCACACGACGGCACCGTCACCCGCCGCGTCCTCGAGCCGCACCGGCTGGTGAGCACCTACCGCCGCTGGTATCTGGTCGGCTGGGACGTCGAACGGGCGGACTGGCGTACGTTCCGCGTCGATCGCCTCACGCTCACACCCCCGCACGGGCCGCGCTTCACCCCGCGTACGCCACCGGCCGAGGACCTGGCGCAGTGGGTGTCAGAGGGCGTGTCCGTGAACGCCTACGCCGAGCGGGCCACCGTACTGCTGCGGGCGCCGATGGAGCGGGCCGCCGACGTGGTCTCACGGTCCACCGGCATCCTGGAGGCGGTGGACGAGCACAGTTGTCTGCTGCGCACCGGTGCGCACTCGCCCGACGCGCTCGCCTTCCACATCGTGATGCTCGGCTTCGACTTCGAACTGCGGGAGCCGGCCGCGCTGTTCCCGTATCTCACAGCGCTGCGGGACCGCTTGGAACGGGCTCTGGACGGACGCTGACCCGGTGCGGCGGATGCCCTGAGCGAGTCGGTGAACCCGCCCCACCGGCGAGGGGGAGCGGGGTACCAGTTCCGCTTCCGCATTTCCCGACCCCTGTTCAGCAAGATCACGGGGAATTGCGGGGTGCTCCGGAATTCCCGATGGCACGTCAGGCGGTGATTTCCCGTACGCGAATCCGCGCGTCGGTACCCCGGCAATACGGGTCCGCACAAAGACCCCGTACGAGTGACATGAGGAACACCGGAGCACTCGGCGGTTGTTGTGACAAAGGTGTGACGAAGTGACGATACGGACCTGACTTCCGGCGATACGGCCCGCACCGTACGGTGGCTGGCATGGCACCGGAATCCGCACCACAGGACAACCCGCAGGACGAGCCCGAGAGCTATGTCGGTCTCTCCGCGGGAGCGGCCGAGGAACGTGCCCGCGAGCGTGGCTGGACCACCGTGCGGACACTCGCGCCGAACGCGATCATCACCATGGAGTACCTGACCGGGCGGCTGAACTTCGCCGTCGACGAGAGCACGGGAACGGTGGTGCGCTGCTGGCCGGGCTGACCCTGAGTGGCCGTACGCCGCCGGCGGCCGCCGGCCGGCGGCGGCCTACTTGCCGCGCGGCCCCAGCGGCGCCGTGCGCGGCTGTGTGCGGTCTCCGTAAGGGCGGCGCGGTCCGACCGGCGGTGGTGGGGTGACCGGCGCCCGCTCCGCCCGAAGCGGATGCTGACGTCCCGCGGAATGGTGCAGCCGTGCCCCGGCTACGGTCCCGGAGGAGGACGGCGTCGCCGGTGCGGCAGGCGTACGGCCTCCGACGACGGCGGCCTCACCCACCTGCGCCTCCTCCTGGGCCGTCATCTCCTCGGCTGCCAGGCCCCGCCTGGAGTGCTGCACCGGCAGTCGCGCGGTGAGGGGCGGGAGAGGCGAGGGCGCCAGGCCGGGAGTCGCGGAGCGCAACCGCTCCCGCCAGGCCATGACCAGCGCCTCGGCCCGGGCGATGGCGGGCTCCAGCCAGGGCAGTCCGAGGAGGATCAAAAGCCCCGCGGCCCAGCCGAGCAGCACATCGCTCACCCAGTGCGTACCGAGGTAGGCGGTGGTCGCGCCGACACCCAGGGCGAAGAAGGCGGCGACCACCGAAAGCACCCGGCGGGCCCGCGGCGTGGTGGCGAGGTAGGCCAGAATGCCCCAGGTCACGACGCCGTTGGCCGTGTGTCCCGAGGGAAATATATCGCCGCCGGCGAAGAGTTCGGCCGAGCCGAGAGACGTCGCGTGGTGCGGACCGAGCCTGCCCAGTCCGATTTTCACCGCGCCGACAGTGACGTTGAGAACCAGCAGGGAACCGCCGAGTACCAGCAGCGGGCGCAGCGTCCGCTGCCGCCAGGAGCGCCAGCCGAGCCAGGCGGCCACCAGCACCGCTGTCGGGCCGCGCTGCCCCAGCACGACGAAGTAGTCGAGGAGCGCGTGCACTTCCGGCCACTGCTTGTAAGGACGGAAGAGCATCACCTGCCAGTCGAGCCGCACCAGGTCTGCAGGGACCAGGACGGCGATGACAATGGCCGCGTAGAGCCCCGTTGTCGTGCCGAACAACAACTTGCGGGTTCGGCTCATCCGCGGGACTTCGCGGTTGCTCGGTCGCGCAGGCTCTTGCTCGAGTCTGGCGAGGAGTCGGTCGGTACGCACCCAATCGACGTTACAACGGCTGCGAGAGGTGCCTGTACACCGGCAGGGAGTTCGTGATGACGATGTGATGTGGAGTGTGTCTCACCAAGGTGTTTGTGCGCGTGAAATCCCGCAGCTTATCCGGGGTTCGGGCACCGCATTCCGGATGACTCGACGACCTGCCTCCACCACGTGCCTCCGAAATTCTGTTCACCGCTGGTTAATGCGGGATTCCACCTTCCTCTCCGCTCCGTATTCTCCACTCGGTTCCCTTCGTATCGCCGTCCCGTGCCAGGCCTGTTGAGGTCCTGCGGGCCGTCCTGCGGGCCGCCGTGCGTGACGACGTGGACACGGGATGCCGGGGTGGCACAAGGCGTGCCCGGATGCCCGTCGTGAGATGCGCCACGCGGTCGCCCGTACCTCCTCGCGTACCCTGGCGGCCACCCGCCCTTCCGCTCCGGGCCGCACGACGTTCCGTCCCCCCGTCGTGTGCTGGCAGAACGTCCGCCTGCTCCGGTGTTCCCCCTTGCCACGGAAGAGCGAGAGCGCGAGAGGAGGTGTGAGATGTACGGCACGACGACCACAGCCACAGCCGGGACCGGCCGGGTCGTGAACCGGTGGACCGTGCTCGTCGTCCTCTGCGCCAGCCTGCTGCTCGTCGCCGTCGACGCGACCGTGCTGCACGTCGCGGTGCCCGCCGTCTCCGGACAGCTGCGCCCGGGCTCGGTCGAACTGCTCTGGATCGTTGACACCTATCCGCTGGTCTGCGCCTCTCTGCTGATCCTCTTCGGCACCCTCGGCGACCGGATCGGACGGCGCCGCGTGCTGCTCTTCGGCTTCGCCCTCTTCGCCCTCGCCTCCGCCCTGGCCGCGTACGCGCAGACCCCCGGCATGCTGATCGCGGCCCGGGCGCTGCTGGGCGTCGGCGGCGCGATGATCATGCCGGCGACGCTGTCGATCCTGCGCCAGGTCTTTCCCGACCGCCGGGAACGGGCGCTGGCCATCGGGATCTGGAGCGCGGTCGCGGCGGTCGGCGCCGCCGTCGGGCCACTGGTCGGCGGCCTGTTGCTGGAGCACTTCTGGTGGGGCTCCGTCTTCCTGATCAACATCCCGCTGATGGCCGCCGGGCTCCTCGTCGGCCGCCGGCTGCTGCCCGAGTCCACCGGCGACCGCGAGGGCCCCTGGGACGTACTCGGCGCGCTCCTGGCCGCAGGCGGCCTCTTCGGTGTCATCCTCGGCGTCAAGCACGCGGGCGGCGGAGATCCGCTGTCACCCGGCACGGCGCTGCCGCTGCTCGCGGGCGCCGCGCTGATAGCGCTGTTCGTACGGCGGCAGCGGCGCCGCCCGTACCCGCTCATCGACGTCCGTACGGTCGCCCGTCCCGCCTTCGGCACGGCCTTGGGCTGCATCGTGCTCGCGGTGCTCGCCCTGGTCGGCCTGGCGCTGATCGCCGCGCAGTACCTCCAGCTGGTCCTCGGCCTTTCCCCGCTGCAGACCGGGCTGCGGCTGCTGCCGCTCTCGCTGGCCGCCATCGCCGCCGGGCTGGCGGGCTCCCGGCTGCTGCGGCTGCTGGGCCCGCGGCTCATGGTCGGTCTCGGCTTCGCGCTCACCGCGGTCGCCGTGCTCGGCCTGACCGCGGTGGGTCCGCAGGACCGGCCCGCGCTGCTCATCGGTGGTTTCGTGCTGCTGGGCTTCGGCCTGGAGACCACGCTCTTCGGCTGTTACGAGTCCATGCTCAGCGAGGTTCCCGCCGCCCGCGCGGGGGGCGCCGCGGCGGTCGGCGAGACCGCGTACCAGCTGGGGGCCGGCCTGGGCATCGCCCTGCTCGGCAGCGTGATGAACGCGGCCTACGCGCCCGGCGTGCGCCAGGTGCCCGGGGTGTCCGGTGCCGAGAGCGGCGCCGCCGGCAACTCGCTCGGCGAGGCGTACGGCGTCGCGGCCGGACTGGGCGGCCCCGCCGGTGAGGCGCTGCGCTCGGCGGCACGGAACGCCTTCGTGCACGGGATGCACGTCACCCTGATCGTCAGCGCCGCCCTGCTGCTGCTCGGCGCGCTCGCCGCGGTGCGGCTGCCGCGCACCATGGAGAACACGCGTGGCGCGGCGGAGGCCGAGGACGGGCAGGGCGACCGCTCCGGGGGCCACGGCGGCGGCGACCAGCCGGCCCTCGCCGGGGCTTACGCGGGGCCGCCCCG
>NZ_JBOHCV010000035.1:0-6687 GCF_050698815.1 Streptomyces sp. | reverse complement strand
GCTACGGCACCGGCGGGCCCACCGGACGCCGCCGCCGGGTCCGCGCCGTCGACGGCTTCCGCCTCGCGGGCGGCCCGGCGACCGACGACACCGGGGGCCTCCCGCTTCCGGCGGAGCGGACACCGCTCGCCGTCATCTCACCGCTGGTCCGCCGCCTCGCCCGCGAGCACGGCGTCGACCTGCGAAGCATCAACGGGTCCGGTCCGGACGGCCTCATCCTGCGTGCGGACGTCGAACGGGCCACCCGGTCACTCACGGGCCCCGTGCCGCCGGACCCCCCGGATCTCACCGCCCCGGCAGCACCGGCGCCGAAGCCCGCCGGGACGACAGCCGCGCGCATCCCGCTGACCGGATTCCGCGGTGCCGTCGCCGACAAGCTTTCCCGCAGCCGCCGCGAGATACCCGACGCCACCTGCTGGGTCGACGCCGACGCGACGGAACTGCTGGCCGCCCGCCGGGCCATGAACGCGCACGGAGAGGCGAACGGCGCGCCCAAGGTCTCCCTGCTCGCCCTCCTCGCCCGCATCTGTACGGCCGCGCTGGCCCGCTTCCCCGAGCTGAACGCGACCGTCGACACCGGCGCCCAGGAGATCGTGCGGCTCCCCGAGGTCCATCTCGGCTTCGCCGCGCAGACCCCGCGGGGACTCGTGGTCCCGGTCGTACGCGACGCGCACACCCGCGACGCCGAGGGGCTCGGCGCGGAGCTGGCCCGGCTCACGGAGTCCGCCCGCGCGGGCACCCTGACGCCGGGCGAGCTGACCGGCGGCACCTTCACCCTCAACAACTACGGGGTCTTCGGCGTCGACGGCTCGACCCCGATCATCAACCACCCCGAGGCCGCGATGCTCGGCGTCGGCCGGATCACCGAGAAGCCGTGGGTGGTCGACGGGCAGCTGGCCGTCCGGCGGGTGGTGCAGCTGTCCTTCACCTTCGACCACCGCGTGTGCGACGGGGGCACCGCGGGCGGCTTCCTCCGCCATGTCGCGGACTGCGTGGAACAGCCGGCGGTGTTGCTCCGTACGCTCTAAGGCGTGACCCTCGACTCCCGCACCCGTCCGCACGACGCCATCGTCCTCGCCGGCGGCGGCGCCAGACGCCTCGGCGGCGCGGACAAGCCGGCCCTCACCGTCGGCGGCCGGTCCCTGCTGGACCGCGTGCTGGCCGCATGCGCGGGAGCGACCGCCACGGTCGTCGTCGGGCCGCGGCGGGCCACGCACCGCCCGGTGGTCTGGGTACGGGAGGAGCCGAGCGGCGGCGGTCCGCTCGCCGCGCTCGACGCCGGCCTGCGCAGCACCACCGAGGAAACGGTGCTCGTCCTCTCCGCCGACCTGCCGTTCCTGCGGGAGGAGACCGTGGGGGCGGTGCTGGCGGCGGTGGGAGAAGTCGCAGCTGGTACCGACGGTGCGGACGGTTCCGACGGTGCCGGGGAGTTCGAGGGCGCCCTCGTCAACGACGGCCGCGACCAGCCCCTGCTCGCCGCCTATCGCACCGAACCGCTGCGCCGCGAACTGGCGCTGCTGCGGACCGAATACGGCCACCTCAGCGGCCTGCCCTTGCGCCTGCTGCCCGCTGAGCTGAGACTGCGTCGCGTCACCCCGTCCGACACCGCCGCCGCCCTCGACTGCGACACCTGGGACGATGTCGCCGCCGCGAGGGCCCGTATCAGGGAGCATGCCACCGTGCTGGAGGAATGGCTGACCACGGTCAAGGCCGAACTGGGCGTCGAACTCGACGTCGACACCACCGCTCTCCTCGACCTGGCGCGCGACGCCGCACACGGCGTGGCCCGCCCCGCCGCGCCCCTGACCACCTTCCTGGTGGGTTACGCCGCCGCCCAGCGGGGCGGCTCCCCGCAGGACGTCGCGGAGACCGCCCGTAAGGCGGCGGAGCTGGCGGTGCGCTGGGCCGAGGAAGCGGAAGCGGGGAACGGATGAGCGGTGCCGACGAGCTCGACGAGGCACTCGCGCTGGCCAACGGGTCCACCGCCGGCGCCGGCGAACCAGCGGAGCCCCGGCACCCACGGCGGCCGCCCCGGCCGCGTACCGGCGCGGCCTCCCGTCCGGCCGCCGAGGGCGCCCCGGTGAAAGCGGACGGCCACGCGGGAGAGCACGCCGGCGTCCACCACCACGACCTGGCCTGGCCCGACGCCCATACGTACGCCGCGCGCACCGGCCGGCGCCTGCCCGCCCACGTCCTCCCCCTCGACCAGGCGCTGCACCACACCCTCGACGCCCCCCTCGACGCGCTCACCGACCTGCCCTCCTTCGACACCTCGGCCATGGACGGCTGGGCCGTCTCGGGGCCTGGTCCCTGGGAGTTGGCGGAGGCCCCGGAGAGCACCGGCATCCTCGCGGGCGACCGGCGCCAACCGCGCCGGCTGCCCGACGGCCGCGCGATCCGCATCGCGACCGGAGCCCGGGTGCCGCCGGGCGCGAACGCGGTACTGCGCTCCGAGTACGGCGAGACCGTCGGCCGGCGGCTGCGTGCGACCCAGCGGCCCGAACCCGGCACCGACATCCGGCCCCGGGGTCAGGAGTGCCGCTCCGGCGACCGGTTGCTGCCGCCGGGCACTCCGGTCACCCCGGCCGTGCTCGGTCTCGCCGCCGCCGCGGGTTACGACCGGCTGACCGTCACCAGGCGCCCGCGCGCCGAAGTCCTGGTACTCGGTGACGAACTGCTGCACCGCGGCATCCCGCACGACGGCCGCATCCGGGACGCGCTCGGCCCGATGGTGGCGCCCTGGCTCGCGGCGCTCGGCGCCGAGGTGCTGGTCACCAGGCGCCTCGGCGACGACGCCGAGGCGCTGCACGAAGCGGTGGCCTCGACCACCGCCGACATCCTCGTCACCACGGGCGGCACCGCGCACGGGCCGGTCGACCATCTCCGCCCCACGCTCGCCCGGCTCGGCGCGCGCCTGCTCATCGAGGGCGTACGGGTACGGCCGGGCCACCCGATGCTGCTCGCCCGGCTGCCCGGCACCGGCGACACCCGCGACACCCGTCCGTTCCTCGTCGGCCTCCCCGGCAACCCGCTGGCCGCGCTCTCCGGTCTGATGACGCTCGCCGCGCCCCTGATCCGTACGCTCGCCGACCGGCCCTCCCCGCGCGACCCGCACGCGGCCCTCACCGACGAGGTGCACGGACACCCCCGCGATACCCGGCTCGTGCCCGTCGCGCACTCGCCCGCGGAGTCGCTGGCCCACCCGCTGCACTACACCGGGCCCGCCATGCTCCGCGGTATCTCCACCGCCGACGCCCTGGCCGTCGTTCCGCCCGGCGGCGCCCGCTCCGGCACCTCCGTCCGGCTGCTGCCGCTCCCCTGGATCACCTGACGGGCCCGCCGCGGCCCGCTCCGCCCTGCCACGGCACGTAACGGAGCGGGGCGGGGCGGTGCCGCGCAGGGGCACTCCCGGAGTAGCGTCAGCCTCATGGGTACGTCCAACTCAACGATGCACGCGGTCACCATCCCCGAACCCGGCGGGCCCGAGGCCCTGGTCTGGGCGGAGGTGCCGGTCCCCGAACCCGGCGAGGGCGAGGTGCTGGTCGAGGTCGCGGCGAGCGCCGTCAACCGCGCCGACATCCTCCAGCGGAAGGGCTTCTACGATCCGCCGCCCGGCGCCTCCCCGTATCCCGGTCTGGAGTGCGCCGGCCGAATCACCGCGCTCGGCCCGGGGGTTGGCGGCTCCGGCGAGCCGCACTCCGGCCGGCCGGGACACTGGGCCGTCGGCGACGAAGTGTGCGCGCTGCTGGGCGGCGGCGGCTACGCCGAGCAGGTCGTCGTGCCGACCGGCCAGTTGCTGCCGGTACCGGAGGGCATCGACGTCGTCACCGCCGCGTCGCTCCCCGAGGTGACGAGCACCATCTGGTCGAACGTCTTCATGGTGGCGCATCTGCGCCCCGGCGAGACGCTGCTCGTGCACGGCGGCGGCAGCGGCATCGGCACCATGGCGATCCAGCTGGCGAAGGCCGTGGGCGCCCGGGTCGCGGTGACGGCGGGCAGCAAGGAGAAGCTGGAGCGGTGCGCGGAACTGGGCGCCGACATCCTCATCAACTACCGCGAGCAGGACTTCGCCGAGGAACTGCGCGCGGCCACCGAGGGCCAGGGCGCCGACGTCATCCTCGACATCATCGGCGCCAAGTACCTGGATCAGAACATCAAGGCGCTCGCCTACAACGGGCGGCTGGCCGTCATCGGCCTCCAGGGCGGTACCAAGGGCGAGCTGAATCTCGGCGCGCTGCTCGCCAAACGGGCGGCCGTGACGGCGACTTCGCTGCGCGCCCGCCCGGCGGCGGAGAAGTCGGCGATCGTCGCGGCCGTACGGGAACACGTATGGCCGTTGGTGACGGACGGCCGGGTGCGACCGGTGGTGGACCGGACGCTGCCGATGAGCTCGGCCGCCGACGCGCACCGTGCGATGGAGGAGAGCACGCACATCGGCAAGATCCTGCTGACGACGTAGGCGACGGCAGGCACGTACACGGGCGCGAGAGCGCGCGAACGGTGACCCTCCCGAAATGCCGGATTTGCTCAACTATGTGACGCTGATTGCACTGTTGGACAATCCGCAACGGGAGGGTCTCTGCCGTGCGGCACAGGCATGTACCACGCGCGACCGCTCTGCTGCCCTGCGTAGCCGTACTGCTGGTCACGCCTCTCACCAGTGCGGCACACGGACCGGGTGTGCGTCACCACGACCGGCCGTGTCCCGTCGTCCGCACCCAGCTGCCGGCCAAGCTGACGGCCGCCGTCACCGGCTTCGCTCTCGACGAGGCGGGCACGGAGGACGCATCACTCGACGCCGCAGTGCTCGACGCGGCGCGCGTGAACGAGGCGGGCATCAACGAGGCGCGCCTGAACGAGACGCGCATCGACCTGGCCGAGACGGGCGGCGGCGCACGTACGGACCACGCGAACAAGGACGACGCGGTTACGGACGACGCGAACGGTGCCGTCCCCGTGAGGACGCGTACCGACGACACCCACCGGCCGGCAGCGAAGCCGGACCGCGAACCGAGCACATCTCCGGACCAGCAGTCGAGCCGGAGGCCCGGCCGGCACGGCAGCGGCACCGCTGCTCCGCGCAAGAGTGCCGGGCCGGGCCGGGAGAACCGGGAGCAACGGCGCGACAGCACACCGCAGCCGCACAGTTCAGGGAGTTCCGCCCGGCGGTCTGCCGGGGGCTCCCCCTCCGCCGCACGGCCGGACGGGCAGGCCGAGCAGACCGAGCCGCCGACGGCCGCACGCCGGGACGCCCCGGAGTCGGGCAGCCCGGACCGGACGCACGCCGCCGGCGGAACGGACAGCGGGACCGGTAAGGACTCCGGGACGGGTGAGGACCCCGGGACCGGAACCTTCGGCACACATGACCTCTACGCGCCGGACCACCCGGGCCTGGACACCGGAGCCCGGCCCGGCGGCGCCCCCACGACCGCGGCCACCGGCGAGGTCTCACCCGTGCTCCCGCTGGGTGCCGGGCTGGCCTCGATCGGGCTGGGCCTCGCCTTCCTCGCCCTCCGCCTGCGGCGCGGCTGACCGACGGGCCGGCCCGACGCCCCTCGGGCGACGGGCGCCGCGGGCAGGCGTGCAGAATGGAGACATGACACAGCCGAGCAACGAACGGTCGCAGGAGAACCAGCAGGTCTTGGTCGTCGGACCGGACGGCATGGCCCTCGCCGGCACCGCCCCCAAGGGCGGCAACGGTGACGGCGACGAGCAGGCTGAGGTCCCCGTTACGGACATGGTCGAGCAGCCCGCGAAGGTCATGCGGATCGGCAGCATGATCAAGCAGCTGCTCGAAGAGGTGAAGTCGGCTCCGCTGGACGAAGCGAGCCGGGTCCGGCTCAAGGAGATCCACACCAGCTCCATCAAGGAACTGGAGGACGGCCTCGCACCCGAGCTGATCGAGGAGCTGGAACGGCTCTCGCTCCCCTTCACCGAGGACTCCGTGCCGACCGACGCCGAGCTGCGCATCGCGCAGGCGCAGCTGGTGGGCTGGCTCGAAGGGCTCTTCCACGGCATCCAGACGGCGCTGTTCGCGCAGCAGATGGCGGCGCGGGCGCAGCTGGAGCAGATGCGCAGGGCGCTGCCTCCCGGGACCCTCCCGGACGACGGCGCGCTGGGCGACGAGGACTCGGGCCGCTCGCCCCGCTCCGGCGGCCCGTACCTGTGAACCGCAGCTGAGCCTGACCGATCGGTCGGCGTCCCCCGGCGGCTCACTCGCTGGGCGGGCGGCCGGCCATCCAGTGGTAGAGCGTCATGGCGACGCTGGTGGCGAGGTTGTAGCTGGAGACCTGGGGTCGCATGGGCAGGGCGACGAGCTGATCGGCACGGGCGCGCAGCTCCGCCGAGAGCCCGTGCCGCTCCGAGCCGAAGGCCACCAGCGCGTCGTCGGGCAGGCCGAGCGTACGGATGTCCTGGCCGTCCGGGTCGAGGGCGTAGAGCCGACCGGGCGGCAGGCGGGCCGGGTCGCACTGCTCGACCGCCGTGGCGAAGTGCAGCCCGGCGCTCGCCCGGACCACCTGGGGATGCCAGGGGTCGACCGTGCCGGTGGTGAGCACGCCCGCGGCCCCCGCCCCGGCGGCGAGCCGGATCACCGCGCCGACATTGCCCAGGTGGCGCGGGTTGTCGAGGACCACGAGAGGCGCGGTGCGCGCCGTGCCCGCCGTGCCGCGGCCTGCCCCTCCGGCC
>NZ_JBOHCV010000034.1:0-10313 GCF_050698815.1 Streptomyces sp. | reverse complement strand
GGACAAGTACGGCGTGTCCTGGCAGGTCACTCCCGTCGAGCTCTTCGACCTGGTCGGCGACCCCGACCCGGAGAAGGCGAAGCGGGCCACCGAGGCGATGTTCCAGATGAAGAAGCTCGACGTCGCCGCGATCCGGAAGGCGCACGCGGGGAAGTAGACATCAGCGGGGGACCGGTTCGTCTCGCTCACTCGGCCGGACCGGTCAGGGCCGGAGACGTCATGGACTGCAGCAGCAGTTCCGCACCGAGCGGAGTGAGGCTGTGCCGGCTGGTCCTGCCGTGGCGGCGTGTGGTCACCAGGCCCACGCGCCGCAGCACCGTGGCGTGTTCGCTGGCCGAGGCGAGCGAGAGGCCGGCCCGCCCGGCGAGCTGACCGGTGGACACGCCTTCGGCGATCACCTCCAGCACGGCCGCCCGGCTGTGCCCGAGCAGTGCGGCCAAGTCGCGGCGCGGATCGCCGGGTTGGGCGAGCAGCGGGTGGTGGTGCGTGGCGTCGGCTGTGATGTCGTAGTACAGCGTCGGCTGTTCCTCGGCCGGGTCGCACGGCGCGTACGAGCTGAAGGCGGCCGGAGCGAGCAGCAACCCCCGTCCGCCGAGGTCGTATTCGAGGTCGTCCCCGGTCTCCACCTCCAGCACCGGCGGCCGCCAGTGCATGCGCGGATGGAGGGTGCTCAGCACCGCTTCGACGCCGCCGTCCCGCAGTTGCCGGGTGCGCCTGGCGCCGTCGGCGGCGAGGGCGGAGGCCAGGCCGGGCCAGTACGGGGCGACGGCCACGCGGTGGTAGTCCCGTACGGATTCCGCGAGTCGGTCCGCGGCTTCGCGGTCGCCGTCCGCGAGATCGCGGGTCCACGGTGGCAGCCGCCGGTAGCCGGCCAGGTGGTCGAGGTCCGCGCGCAGCACCCGCCGGGGCGTGGAGAGCAGTCGTTCCAGTTCGTCCTCCAGTGTGCGCAGACCTTGCGCGGGGCGGAGAAAGCCGGGGAGCGGGTGGCAGGGGGCGCTGGGTATCAGGGCGCCGAGCAGCGGTGACGTGGACGGCTGCCAGCCGGCTCTGACCGTACGGCGCCAGAGGTCGAGTGCGGGGGGTCCTGGTCGGTGTGCCAGCTGGGCGGTGCTGAAGCTGGTGACGGCGAGCGGGCTGGGGGCGTCGGCCAGCCGCGTACGTCCCACGTCGGTGAGTGTGAACCGGATGCGCATCGTCGTACTCCTGCCCGTCCCCTGCCGCTCCGCGCTCTTTGCCTCTGCGCAGCACCCTTCGGGCACGACCGAAAGGTGTGCCCGCACTCGTTTCTACACGGCATCCTCGGGATTGTGCAGGTGCGGGACGGCCGGCCGACCGGGTTAGGGCCGACCGTCCCGCACTTCACGCACCGCGGGGGGCAACCAGTCCCGTTTGCGGGGGCGTTGGAGATGCGGGGCGGGCGCGAGGGACCCGCGGAGGCCCGGGACGGGTGGCGATCCGGGCCTCCGTGTCGCGAGCTCGGACGCGGAGAGGGCGGCGGCCCCGGACGAGCGCCTGCGTTTGCGCGATCGGACATATCAGTGCCTACTTGGTCGAGGCGGTACAAATCGCCATCCCCCCCGAGAAGGGACGATTCGATGATGCCGGTCGACGCACAGCGCACGCTCCCGACTTCGACGGAGACCATGGCAGCCGACGTGGAGTCGCTGCTCAGCCCGGCCGAGGCGGAGGGCATCTTCCGTGACACGGCCGAGTGCGCGGGCGGGCTGCTCCTCGCCGCGCTGCTCCTCATCTCGCCTCCCACTCCCCGCCCGAAGAAGGGCTGACCGGGATCGTGACAGCACAAGGCTCCGACGCTGCGAGCCGCCTGTCGGACGTGGTTCAGGAGTTCGCGTCAGTGGTCGTCTCCGCCCTTCGGGGCGGGGACGGCCGCTTCGACTTGCTGGGTTCGGCCTTGAGCCGTTCGGACGACCCGGCCTCGGTCGCGGCCGTACGGGTACTGGGCGCCGACGCGCTCGCCCCGTGCACGCTGTCGGGCAAGCTGCCGACGGAGGCCGACGTGATCCTGTTCGAGGGGGCCGTCGCGGCCTTCCCGCCCGAGTCCGGCTCCTCATCCGTGAGTGCGTGGAGCCACTGGGGCATGCGCGCGGCGCTCGGCCGTGTCCTCGCGGGAGACGGGACCGGCACCGGCACCGGACTGGACGGTGCGGGTCCGGACGCCGCCGGTCTGGCCGGGATCGGTCCTGACGGCGACGACCCCGACGCCGCCGGCCCGGACCCCGAGTGGGTGACGGCCGAGCCCTGGCAGCGGATGACGTACCAGCTCTCCCAGGTGGCCTCGCTGGCCGTCCCCGGCCTGCCCTCCCCCCTTTCCGCGGCCGTCGCGAAGCGCCCCGTGGATCTGGCCCGCGGGTTCGTGCGGGCCGTACGGCGGCGGGACTGGCTGCAGGCGGCCGGGGCGGCCCGCTGGCTGGCCATGACGGACGGGGTGCCCCTCTCGCTCGGTCTCGACGCGGGCCTGGACTTCGTGCACCACATGGGCGCGGCCGACGCCCGCGTCGCTCTGCACGTACGAGCCGCACAGCTCAGCCGTGACGGAGCCGAGCGGGCCGGGGCGGGCGGGACCGGGGCCGACCGGGTGGCGAGGGCATGAACGACGTAGGCGTGGCGGAACTGGACCGCGTCTCGCTCGCGGCCCTGTCGTGGCTGCGCGGCCACCTGCCGGACTTCCGGCTGCCCGCGGACGCCGGCCGCCCGGACGTGGACCGCAACGTGACGCTGAAGCCGCTGGGCGAACTGGCGCAGCTGAGCCTGTCCACGCTGCGGGCGAGCGAGCCGGACAGTACGCAGCACCAACTGGCCCGGGAGATGCTGGACTTCGCCTGGGAGGAGACCTCCCAGGGCGAGCTGTTCCTCTCCCTCGTACGCGACGAGCCGCACGCCACCTATCCGATGGAGATCTACGGGTCCTTCGCGGAAGCGGGTCTGCACCAGCCCGAGTTCGAGGAGTACGCCCGCTTCATGGCCACGACGCGGGCCTGGCGGCTGACCGAGTACGACCCCACCCGGGCGCTGGCGCTCTTCAACACCGAGCGCCGGATGGGGGTTCCGGCCCACCCCGGCCGGGACCGGGACCGCGACCGCGAAGAGGCGATGCGCCGTACCTGGCTCGGCGGGCTGGCGGAGCCCTGGTCCTTCGAACTCCGCGCGGGCTACGCCCTGACGCACTACGTCTTCCACGTCACCGACTGGGGCCAGGAGCCAGGCCGGCTGCCGGCGGAGGTCTGCGACTACCTCACCCTGTGGCTGCCGTCCTGGCTGGACTCCTGCGTGGCGAACGAGCACTGGGACCTCACCGGCGAACTGCTGGCCGTCGCCGCCGCGCTCCCCGAGCCGGTGCCCGTCGCGGAGGCGTGGCAGGCGTACGCGACGACGGCACAGAGCATGGCCGGGGCCGTCGCGGAGAGCGGTCCGCCGCCCACGCGGGAGACCGCCGATACGTTTCTGTCCTGCTATCACTCCACCGTGGCGGGCGCCTTCGCCGCCGTGCTGGCCGCCGGTCGGCTCCGCGCCGCCGCGCCCCCTGTCACCGCAGCCGGCGGAGGCCGCCCATGACCAGTCCGCAGCTTCTGCACCGCGTCGGCGCCGGAGCGCTGGACTGGCTCTCGGCCAACCGCGAGCACTTCCGTGCACGCGAAGACGTCGACACCCCCGCCCTGGAGATCGCGGAGCGCTTCAAGCCCATCGGTGAACTCGCCGTCATCGGCAAGGTGCTCTTCCGCGAGGGCGTCGCCGGCTCCCAGCAGTCCGCCCAGATCCGGGAGTTGCTCGACTACGCCTGGACGGATCTGCTGGAGGGAGGAGAGCTGCTGGCCTGGATGCAGCGCAGGGAGCCGCTCTCCCCGATCCCGCTGGAGCTCTACATGCCCTTCCGGGAACTGGGCTACCGCCACCAGGGCGTCGAGGACGGGATGCGCGCGGCCCGGCGGCTGATCAGCTGGACGGCGCTGGAGATGGCACCCAACCGGCGGCTCGGACTGGCCCGGGTCGAGGCCCGCGCCGGACTACCCCCCAGCATCGGGGTGGCGGAGGCGGCCCGGCGTACGTGGCTCGGCCGTACCCCCGAACCCTGGACGGCGGAGTACCACATCACCTACGACGTCACCCACACCGTCTTCCACCTCACCGACTGGGGCGAGAACCCCGGCGGGCTGCCCGCCGACATCGCCGACTACCTCGCGCTGTGGCTGCCGGTGTGGACGGACGACTGGGCCGGCATGGAGCACTGGGACCTGCTCGGCGAACTCCTCGTCGTCGACGCCTGCCTGCCACGCCCCGCCCTGGACCCGGACATCTGGCAGCGCTACGCGGACGCGCAGCGCCCGGACGGTGCGATGCCGGTCCAGCACACGCTGCCGGACAGGGACCCGGCGGAGACCTTCGACCTGGCGTACCACCCCACCCTGGTCGCCGCGTTCGCCTCCGTCATGGCGACCTCGCGCGCCATGTCCGCGCTCACCGGACCGCATCCGTGACACGGGCCGCCGACGCCGGCACCTTTTCCGACGCGGGCACCGCTGACGCCGGCACCGCCGCCGACGCCGGAATCGCGCCCGAGCTGCGCGCCGCCGTACGCGGCGTCGACGCCCCCGACGTCGTCTTCGCCCACTCCGCCGGCGGCCGGCGCACCGTGGTCACCGGTGGTACGGGCCCGCCCCCGGACACCCAGCCCCGCGGCATCCCGCGCGAGGAGCTGCGCTACGAGATCGGCTCGGCCTCCAAGACCTTCACCGGCCTGCTGCTGGCCGACCTGTCCCAGCACCAGCTGGTCCACCTGGGCGACCGGGCCACCGCCCACCTGCCCCTGCCCGTGTCCTTGCCACCGCACCGGCACCGCGACGCCGTCACACTGCTGCACCTGATCACCCACACCGCCGGACTGCCGCGCCTCCCACGGGACTTCTATCCGCAGGCCCTGCCGCACTGGCACAGCAACCCCTACGCCGGATACTCGGGTGACCGGCTGCTGCGCGCCTTCGCCCGCAGCCGCCCCCGCCACTCCCCGGGCAGCCGCTGGCGCTACTCCAACTTCGGCGTCGCCCTCCTCGGCCCGGCCCTCGCCCAGGCCACCGGGACCCCGTTCACGGAACTGCTGGCCCGCCGCGTTCTCACCCCGCTGGGCCTCGATGGCACCGGCCTCGTGCCGCTGGGGCCCGGCAGGGACGCGACCGGGCACAGCAAGGACGGCAGGAAGGGCGGGCACGGCACCTCAAGCCGGCTGCGGCCCTTCGACACGGGCGGCTTCCTCGCCGGAGGCGCCGTACGGGCCACCCCCGGGGACCTGCTCAGCTATCTGGAGGCGCATCTGCGCCCGTCGGCCTCGCCGCTGCCCGCGGCCCTCGAAGCGGTGCAGGAACCCCTGCTCAGGCGGGGCTTCGGCCGCGCCCACACGCACACACTCAGCTGGATCCGGCACCCCACCGACCACGGACCGCTCTACTTCCACTCGGGAGCGACCATGGGCCAGGAGGCGTTCCTCGGCTTCCGGCCGGCCACCGGCACCGCACTGGTGGCGCTCGCCACCCGCCGCTACACCTCTTCCTCCACGCTCGCCCCCGCCGCCTACCGCCTCCTCACAGCGGCGCCCTGACATCGGGCCGGATGATGCCGGCCTGCCGGGTCAGGGCCGGAGGCGGGCGGCGCGGGTCTGGAGGTAGTGCTTCTCCGGGACGCTGAGTGTGCGCTCGGCCGCCGACCGGTAGGCGGCCCGCGCGGCCTCGGCCTCTCCCGCCCGCTCCAGCAGGTGTGCGCGTACGGCATCGAGCCGGTGATGGCCCGCCAGCCGTTCCGCCAAGCGGTCGACTTCGGCGAGACCGGCGCGCGGGCCGTGCACCATGGCGACGGCCACCGCCCGGCCGAGCTCGGCCATCGGCTCGGGGGCGGTGCGGACGAGGATGTCGTACAGGGCGAGGATCTGCGGCCAGTCGGTCTCCTCGGCCTTCGCGGCCTCGTCGTGCAGGGCCGCGATCGCCGCCTGCAACTGGTAGGCGCCGGCCGGCCCCTGGGACAGTGCCTCCTCCACCAGGGCGGTGCCCTCACTGATCGTCCGCTGGTCCCAGCGGGTGCGGTCCTGCTCGTCGAGGGGGATCAGTTCGCCGTGCGGACCGGTGCGTGCCGCGCTGCGCGCCTCGGTGAGCAGCATCAGCGCCAGCAGCCCGGTCACCGCGCCGTCCTCCGGCAGCAGCCGGCGTACGGCCCTGGTCAGCCGGATCGCTTCGCGGGCGAGGTCGGCGCGGTGCAGGTGGCTGCCGGAGGTGGCCGTGTAGCCCTCGTTGAAGATCAGGTAGAGCACCTGGAGCACGGCGGTGAGCCGCTGTTCGCGGTCCTCGGGCCCGGGCTGCCGGAAGGGCGTGCCCCTGACCTTCTGCTTCGCGCGGCTGATGCGCTGCGCCATGGTCGCCTCCGGCACCATGTGCGCCCGGGCGATCTCGGCGGTGGTCAGACCGCCGACGGCGCGCAGGGTGAGCGCGATCTGCCCGGCCGGGTTCAGCTCCGGGTGGCAGCACAGGAAGAGCAGGGTGAGGGTGTCGTCCTCGGAGGGGGCGCGGCTCTCACCGGGCGGCGGCGCCGTGAAGGCGTCCCGCGGCGTGAGCGCCGTAGCCGTCTCCTCGCGCCTGCGCCGCGCCTCGTCGCTGCGCAGCTGATCGGTGAGGCGACGCGAGGCGACCTTGATCAGCCACCCGCGCGGGTTGTCCGGCAGTCCGTCCTCCGGCCACTGCTGCGCGGCTGCGAGCAGCGCCTCCTGTACGGAGTCCTCGGCCGCGGCGAAGTGCCCGTACCGCCGTACCAGCGCGCCGAGGACCTGCGGCGCGTGCAGGCGCAGCAGGTCCTCGACATTGGTCGTACGTCTCAACATTCGCCTCCGCCGGCGTCCTGGATGGGCCGGATGACGACCGGGTAGTCGGTCGCGCCCTCGGGGGCGGGGCACTGGGCGACGCGTGCGGCGATCTCGGTGACCCGCTCCAGGCTGGCGCAGTCCAGCACCCAGTAGCCGGCGAGCATCTCCTTGGTCTCGCCGTACGGGCCGTCGGTGATCACCGGGCGGCCGTCCTTGCCGGCGCTCACGAGGCGGGTCCTGGCGGGCTCGGTCAGCCCCTGGCCGTCGATGAGCTCACCGGATTCGGCGAGGTCGTTGTTGATGCCTCCCATGAAGGCGAACATCGCCTCCAGTTCCTTCTCGCTCCAGGTGGGGTGGCCCTCGGACGGCTTGCCGCTCATCGCGTCGTAGTCGGCCTGCGAGCCCTGCACCATCACCAGATACTTCATGACTTCGCTCCTATGGACGCCTTGTCACCCTCTATGGGCAACTCTCACAGGGGACGTCGGAGCAGGGGGCGGGTTCTCGACACCTCGCGGAGGATTTCCCGGATTTTTTTCGGAAGCACTCGTCGGAACCACAGGCGGCATGAGAAACGGGCGGCTCAGGGACCGAGCGTGATGCTCGGTCCCTGAGCCGCCCGAAATGGGACTCGGCGCTCAGAGGAGGCCGCCCAGGGTGCCGTCAGGGCACCGCCGGCAGGCTCCGTGCCTCAGCGGCGCCGGAGAGGACCCTGTTTCAGAACTCGTTGTCGATGCTGCAGTTCTGGTTGGTCTTCTCGGTGTCCTGGGAGGAGGTGCCGGCGAGGATGGCGATGGGCACCTCGTTCAGGTTGACGAGGCCGGTCTGGTCGACGTTGTGCCCGGCGTCCTGCTTGCAGTTGATGGTGTCCGGACCGTCCCAGCCGCCGCCGCCGCCGGCTGCCGCGACGCCCGCACCGAACATGCTGACGCTGCCGACCATGGCGGCCACAACAGCGGCCTGGCGAAGCTTGTGCATTATGTCTCCACTTCCGTGAGCGCGGAAACGATCAATCGTTGATCGCATGTAGGAGGACGATATTGGAGGGATCGCCCTATTTGTCCACAACACGCCGTGGTGTGATGACTGATCGTCAGAAGACCTCTTCTGGCCGGGTCGCCGGCGGTCGGCTAGGGCAGGACGGAGCGCACCGATTCCGGAGAGCGGCCCACCACGGTGGTGCCGTCGTCGGCGGTGATGATCGGCCGCTGGATCAGGACCGGGTGCGCGGCCAGCGCCTCGATCCACCGGGTACGGTCGGCGGCCTCCCTCGCCCATGACGGCAGGCCGAGTTCGGCCGCCACGGGCTCGCCGGTGCGGGCGATGTCCCAGGGCTCCAGACCGAGGCGGCTCAGTACCTCCTCGAGTTCCCCGGCGGTCGGCGGATCCTCCAGGTAGTGCCGCACCGTGTAGTCGGCGCCTTCCGCGTCCAGCAGTGTCAGCGCGGAACGGCACTTGGAACAGGCGGGGTTGATCCAGATCTCCACGATCGCGGTCCTCCGGGTTCGGGTGTGCGGCGGCAGGTGTCCGGCGACAAGGCCGACGCGAGGCTACGGGAGCCTCCTCACCACGGTCCCCGGTGGGCCAGTCCCAGCGCCAGCGTGGCCACGGCCAGCAGGAGGAAGGTGCCGGACGGGGCGAGGCCGTAGTCGCGTGCGCGCAGGTGGGTGAGGAGGGCGGCGGTGAAGAAGAGGATGAGGCCGGCCGCGGCGGCCGTACCGATCAGCGGGACGCCGAATCCGGCCAGCAGGCCGATCGCGCCCGCCGCCTTGAGGGCGCCCAGCAGGTACAGCCACGATTCCGGCACACCCAGCTTCGCCATGTTGGTGAGGACCGGCTGGTAGCGGAGGAAGTCGACGGTGGCGGAGAAGGTGTTGGCGGCGGCGGCCAGCAGGGTGGCCACGACATAGGCGGTGAACATGGGCAGCGGCTCCGGTGTCTTCACCCGCCGGTGGCGGGGCGTCGAGTTGGTCGGGATCGACCGGCGGGCCGGATCGACCGGCGGGCCGGGTCGGCCGGTCGGCCGTGGTCAGCCGAGGCGGGAGAGCTTGTCGGGGTTGGTGACGTTGTAGATGCCGCATACGTGCTCGCCGTCCGGGGTCAGGTCGAGGACCAGGACGGCGAACGGGGAGCCGTCGGCGAACAGCAGCACGGACGGGTCCCCGTTGATCTGCCGGTAGTGGACGCTCAGGCCCTCGGGCCGATGGGCGGCGCGGGCCACGAGCAGCCGGGCGACCTTGTCCCGGCCGGTGACGGGCCGGGGGCCCGCGGCCGCGGCCTTGCCGCCGCCGTCGCCCAGGAGGATCACGTCCGGCGCCAGCAGCCGTAGCAGCGCCCCCAGGTCGCCGCCGAACACCGCGTCCGTGAACCGCTCGGTGACCTGCCGGTGCAGCAGCGGGTCGGCCTGGTAGCGGGGGCGGCGGGCGTGCACGTGTTCGCGGGCACGGTGGGCGAGTTGGCGTACCGCGGCGGGACTGCGGCCGAGGATGACCGAGGTCTCGGTGTGGGCGTAGCCGAACACCTCGTGCAGGACGAACACGGCGCGTTCCAGCGGGGTGAGCGTCTCCAGCACGACCAGCAGCGCCATCGACAGCGCCTCGGAACGCTCGGCCGCGTCAGCGACGTCTCCGGTCCCGGTGGCGGCCGGAGTGTCCGCGACGCCGGTGAGGCCGGTGACGAGTGGTTCGGGCAGCCAGGGGCCGACGTAGGTCTCGCGGCGGCGCGCGAGGGCGTCCTTGCGGGCGAGGGCCTTGTTGACCGCGATCCGCACGAGGTAGGCGCGCGGACTCGCGATCCCCCCGGCGTCCGCCGCCTCGTTCCGGCCCGCCCACGACAGCCATGTCTCCTGAAGTACGTCCTCGGTGTCGGCGACGGTGGCGAGCATGTTGTAGACGATGGAGAACAGCAGCTCGCGGTGGTCGAGAAAGATCCGCGTCGCTGGGTCTGCCGCCGCTTCCCGGGCGTCGCCGGGCGGCGAGGTGTCGGACATCCTGGGCCTCCTGCCGCGTCACATCCTGAGAGCGACGCGGGGCCCGGAGTGTGACATCCCAAGGGAGGAGTGCGAGGGGCTGGCACCCACCGCAACCATTCATCTATCATCGACGATGAACGATTAAAGGAGAATGATGCTGGACCGCTCCTCTGCTGAGGCGTACGCGAGCTGGTTCGGGTGCTTGGCGGACCCGACACGGCTGCAGTTGCTTCACCTGCTGGCCACCGAACGCAAGCCCGTGAAGATCGGAGAGCTGGTTGCTGCGCTGGGGCTGGGTCAGTCGACGGTCTCCGCCCATGTCCGCCGCCTGGCCGAACTGGTATTCGTGTTCGTCGAGCGGGTCGGCACCGCCAGCCTGGTGCGCGTGATCCCGGACTGTCTGGCCGAGTTCCCGACCGCCGCCGAAGTGGTCATGGGCCGCGCGCCGGTGCGCTCCGGAAACAGTGCGCAGGTGCTGGCGCCCTG
>NZ_JBOHCV010000033.1:0-2251 GCF_050698815.1 Streptomyces sp. | reverse complement strand
TACCCGAGCATGTTCCTCTCGGTGCCCGACGAACAGGGTTTCTGCTTCACGCAGGCGTTCCAGTCCATCGGACTGGGCCTGGCCACCGCGATCGGAGCCGCGCTGGCCAGACCGGACCGCCTGCCGGTGGCGGCGCTCGGCGACGGTGGAGCGCTGATGAGCGTCTCCGAGCTCGAGACGGTCGTGCGGCTGGGGCTCCCCATGGTGGTCGTCGTGTACAACGACCAGGCCTACGGCGCCGAGGTGCACCACTTCGCAGGCCAAGGCACCGATCTGAGCACGGTGACCTTCCCCGACGTGGACATCGCCGCAGCGGCCCGCGGACTCGGCTTCACCGCCATCACGGTGCGCGGCAGGGATGACCTCAAGCCTGCTGCCGACTGGGTGGACGGCGCGCGTGACACCCCGTTGCTGATCGACGCGAAGGTCACCTCGACAGAGGGTTCCTGGTGGCTCGCGGAGGCTTTCCGCCGGCACTGACCAGAGTGCTCCGGGGCGGTGCGCGCCCCGGAGCACTTCACAGCTGGACTCCTCAGCTACGGAAGCCGAGCAGGTCGTGCAGCTTCGCGCCCTCGGAACCGGCCGAAGGGTCTGCCGGGGCCGCGGACTTGGCGCCGGCCTCGCTCGGCGGCTCCGGGTCGGGCAGCTTCTCGCAGACCGCGTCCGCCTCACCGCCGCCCTTGCCGCCGCGCGGGACCTTGCCGGTGGCCAGGTAGTCCGCCAGGTAGCGGTCGAGGCATTCGCTGCCGCTCAGGGTGATGCCGTGGTTTCCGCCGCCTTCCTCGACGACCAGGCTGGAGCCGCGCAGCTTGCGGTGCATGACGACGCCCCCCTCGTACGGGGTGGCCGCGTCATCGGTGGCCTGGAAGAGCAGCACCGGCGGGAGCTTCTTGTTCGCCACCTCGGTCGCCTTCAGGGAGTTCACCGGCCAGAACGCGCAAGGGGCGTTGTACCAGGCGTTGTTCCAGGTCATGAACGGCGCCTTGTCGTGCACCTTCGTCATGTCGCGGTGCCAGGTGCGCCAGTCGCGCGGCCAGGACGCGTCGCGGCACTGGACCGAGGTGTAGATGGAGTAGCCGTTGTCTCCCGAGGCGCCGATCGAGGCGAAGGCGTCGTAGGCCTCGGCAAGCGGCTCCGGATCGCCGTCGTTGACGAACGAGGCGAAGGCGGAGGCCAGGTCCGGCCAGTAGCCGTTGTAGTAGCCGCCGGGGAGGAAGGTGTCCTCGAGTTCGGCGGGGCCGACCTTGCCGCCCGCCGGGTCCTTGCGTACCGCCTCGCGCATCCCGTACCAGGCCTTCTCCACCTTGGCCGGGTCGGTGCCGAGTCCGTAGTCCGCGTCGTGCTTGGCGACCCAGGCGGCGAACGCCTTGTGCCGGGCGTCGAAGGCGTAGTCCTGGGAGATGTTGTCCTCGTACCAGACGCCGGTCGGGTCGACGATGCTGTCCAGCACCGCGCGCCGGATCCGGTCGGGGTAGAGCTTGGCGTACACGGCGCCCAGGTAGGTGCCGTAGGAGTAGCCGAAGTAGTTGATCTTCTTGGTGCCGAGCGCCTGCCGGATGACGTCCATGTCCCGTACGGCGCTGACTGTGTTGATGTGGCGCAGGAGCTTGCCGTACTTCTTCCCGCACGCGTCGGCGAAGCCCTTGGCCCGCTTGACGTTGGTCAGCTCATCCTCGGCGCTGCGCGGCACGGAGTCCGGGCGGACCGGGTCGAAGTGGCCGGGCTTGCAGTCCAGGGCGGGCTCGCTCCTGCCCACGCCGCGCGGGTCGAAGCCGATCACGTCGTACTGCGCCGCCACCTCCTTCGGCAGCGACCTCGCGACGAACCCGGCGAGGGTCAACCCGCTGCCGCCGGGGCCACCGGGGTTGACCAGCAGCGGACCCTGGGACTTCGCCGCGGTGTGCTGGACGCGCGACAGGGCGAGGGTGATCTTCTTGCCGCCCGGGTTCGAGTGGTCGAGCGGCGTGCGCACCGTCGAGCACTGGAGCGTCGGATAGTTCTGGGTGCCGCAGTCATTCCACTTCAGGGCAGTGGCTGCGGTGGTTACCGCGGTGCTGTCCGTGCTGGTGGAACCGGCGTTCGCCGACGCCGGTATCGCGATGAGCACCCCGGCCAGCACCACCCCTGCGGTGCTGTAACCGGCTATGACGCGTCTCTTCATCTGTGAGCTCCCGTTGTGGAGAGTCAAGGCCGCCCGTATCGCGGCCACACCGCATCGTGCAGCAAACCCGCCTCACAGGGGATGGTTCCG
>NZ_JBOHCV010000032.1:0-17888 GCF_050698815.1 Streptomyces sp. | reverse complement strand
CGGCCAGGACGTCCTGGCCGCGCAGGCCGCCCAGGCCGCAGTGCGGCTCCGGCTGAGCGCCCCTGAGGCTGCCGTCACCGTACGTGCGGGAGACAGCCTGCGCTCGGACGCTTTCAAGGGCCTCACCGCTGACGCCGTCCTGTGCAATCCTCCGTACGGAGTCCGTGACTGGGGGCACGAGGACCTGGCGTACGACCAACGCTGGGCCTACGGCGTGCCACCCAAGGGCGAGCCCGAACTCGCCTGGGTCCAGCACTCCTTGGCCCACCTCGCGCCGGGCGGCCGTGCCGTGCTCCTCATGCCGCCGGCCGTCGCGGAACGCACCGCCGGCCGGCGTATCCGGGCGCAGCTCGTACGCGACGGAGCCCTCCGCGCGGTCGTCGCGCTTCCCCAGGGCGCGGCCACCCCACTCCACATCGGCCTGCACCTGTGGGTGCTCGAGCGGCCCGATCCGCAGGCCGAAGCTCCGGGGACGGTTCTGCTCGTCGATGCGGCCACGTCCGAGAACCGGGATCTCGACTGGGCCGCCGTCGACGACACCGTGCTCTCGGCGTGGCGGCCATACCTCGCCGATCAGGACGGCTTCACCGGCGCCCCGGGCATCGCCGGCGCCGTACCCGTCACCGACCTTCTCAACGAGGCCGTGGACCTGACTCCGGCCCGCCACATCCGCACAGCTTCCCGGCAAGCTCTGCGCCCTGCCCTACTGGCCCGGCAGGCATCGGAGCTGTACGACCAACTCCACCAAACCGCGAGGGACCTGACCGGCCTCAGCACCGAAGGCGACTGGCCACCGGCCGACGACCGACCCCGCGACTGGCGCACAGCGACGGTCGAGGACCTTCTGCGCGGCGGCGCTCTCGGTCTGCTTCGCACCGCGCCCCCAGGCCGCCGGACTCGTAGCGGCGAACCCCTACCGCAGCCCGAACCAGAACTCGGCGGACGACCGACGCTCACGGCAACCGACGTCATGAAGAACCAACCCGCCTCCGGAACGCAAGCGGACCTGCCCACCGGCGCCGCCCTCCCCTTGATCCAGGGAAGTGACGTGCTGCTCACAGAGATGCTCCGCGTGGGGCGTGGCGCCGTGGCCCGGGTCGTCGAGCCGAGCGAGACAGGCTGCTTCCTCGGACCCCATCTGCTGCTCTTCCGCCCGGATCAACGTCGGCTCGACCCCTGGTTCCTGGCCGGGTTCCTCTCAGCGGAGCAGAACGTCAGCGCTGCGGCCACCGGCACATCCATCGTTCGAGTGGACCCTCGGCGACTACGCGTTCCCTTGCTCCCACTCGCCGAACAGCAGCGCTACGGCGCCGCGTTCCGCCGCCTGCACGAGCTGCGTACCGCCGCCCGCCGTGCCGACCAGGCCGCCGAGGACGTCACGCGTCTCCTCAGCACCGGCCTCACCGGCGGGGCGCTGTTGCCGCACGGTCACGGATCGGCGTGAAACGTGCGGCCCGGCACCGCGAACGGCCAGACTTGACCTCTCCGTCCCTCGGGGACGGCGAAACTCCGGAAGGACAGCGTTGAACAGCAGTAAGCACACGGAACTGGCGAACCACGCGTGGTCGGTCGCCGACCTCCTGCGCGGCGACTACAAGCAGTCCGACTACGGCAAGGTGATCCTGCCGTTCACCGTGCTGCGGCGCCTGGAGTGTGTCCTCGCTCCGACCAAGGACAAGGTCCTGGAGGTCGCCGCCCGCTACGAGAACCAGGACATCAACCCCGACCGCTTCCTGCGCAAGGCGTCCGGCCACAGCTTCTACAACACCAGCACCTACACGCTGAAGGCCATCGCGGGCGACGCCTCACACGCGGCGAGGTACCTCAACCAGTACTACGGCGCCTTCTCCCCCAACGCGCGGGAGGTCCTGGAGCGGTACGACTTCGCCCAGCAGATCAAGCGACTGGACGCGGCGAACCTGCTGTACCAGGTGGTCGGTCGGTTCGCCGACCTCGATCTGCGGCCGGTGGAGAGGGACGCTGACGGCGATGTCGTGCTCGACGAGGACGGCAAGCCGATCGAGATCGTCACCAATCACCAGATGGGTTACACCTTCGAGGAACTGATCCGGCGCTTCGCCGAGCAGTCCAACGAGACGGCCGGTGAGCACTTCACGCCCCGGGAAGTCATCCGGCTGATGGTCAACCTGCTCGTCGCACCGGACAGCGACGCGCTGGCCCTGCCGGGCACCGTCCGCACGGTCATGGACCCCGCCTGCGGGACCGGCGGCATGCTCAGCGCGGCCGAGGAGCACATCACCTCCCACAACCGGGACGCCACCGTCAAGGTCTTCGGCCAGGAACTCAACCCCGAGTCCTGGGCCATCTGCCGGTCGGACATGATGATCAAGGGTCAGGACCCGGAGAACATCAAGTTCGGCAACTCCTTCAGCGACGACGGCCACACCGGCGCCACCTTCGACTACCTGCTGGCCAACCCGCCGTTCGGCGTGGAGTGGAAGAAGGTCAAGGACGCGGTCGAGGAGGAGCACGAACGCCTCGGTACGAGCGGGCGGTTCGGGGCCGGCCTGCCGCGCATCAACGACGGCTCGCTGCTCTTCCTCCAGCACATGATCTCGAAGATGAGGCCGGTGGACGCGTCGGGGTCGGGCGGCAGCCGGATCGCGATCGTCTTCAACGGCTCCCCGCTGTTCACGGGGGCGGCGGAGTCGGGTGAGTCCAGGGTCCGGCAGTGGATCCTGGAGAACGACTGGCTGGAGGGCATCGTCGCTCTCCCCGACCAGCTCTTCTACAACACCGGCATCTCCACGTACTTCTGGGTGCTCAGCAACCGCAAGGCCAGGGACCGGCGCGGCAAGGTCGTCCTGCTGGACGCGCGCGACTACTGGCGCAAGATGCGGAAGTCGCTGGGCGACAAGCGCAAGGAATTGGGCGAGCAGCACATCTCCGAGATCACGAGGCTCTACACGGAGGCGCTGGCGGTCGTCGACGCGGCGGAGAAGGGCGGCGGCCACGACCTGGTTGACCGGGCCGGGAAGATCAAGGTCTTCCGCAACGAGGACTTCGGATATCACCGGATCACCGTCGAACGGCCGTTGAAGCTCCGCTTCGAGGTGACGGAGGAGACGCTGACGGCCCTCACCGCGTCGAAGCCGATGGTAAGGGTCACGGACGTTGAGGCGTTCGTGACCGCACTGCGCCCGCTGGTCGGCAAGTCCTGGACAACGAAGTCCGACGCATGGATCGACCTGAAGGACGCGATCGTCGCGGCCGGTCTGTTGTGGCCGACGGGCGCGCCGTTCGGCAAGGCGCTGCGGGAGGCGGTCGGCGTCCGGGACCCGGAGGGCGAGGTCCAGCGCATCAAGGGCGAGCCGGAACCGGACCCGGAGCTGCGCGACTACGAGAACGTGCCGCTGGAGGAGGACGTGGAGGAATACCTGCGACGGGAGGTTCTGCCGCATGTTCCGGATGCGTGGATCGACCACAGCAAGACGAAGGTGGGGTACGAGATTCCGTTCACGCGGCACTTCTACGTGTACAAGCCACCGCGGCCGTTGGCGGAGATTGACGCGGAGCTGAAAGCTCTGGAGGGCGAGATCCAGGCACTGCTGGGTGAGGTGACGGAATGATCAGGCTGCAGCCGAGCAGGCTCGGGTGGGCGCCAGCACTACCCGAGCGCTGGGACGTAGTTCCACTTGGCTATGTAGCGAAGATGGGAACAGGACACACCCCGGACCGTAACAAACCGGAGTATTGGGAGGAATGCAATATTCCGTGGGTCACGACTACCGACGTAACTCGTCGACCAGATTCGCTGGTTCCCCTTATGGACACCGAGCAGAAGATCAGCGCACTAGGTATGGCCAACAGCGCTGCAGCCCTTCACCCTGCTGATACCGTAATGCTGTCCCGAACTGCATCGGTTGGGTATAGCGTTCGAATTGGCCAGCCAATGGCAACGACTCAAGCGTTCGTCACTTGGCTGCCAGGGCCTCGGCTGGACTCGCGCTACCTACTGCTCGTACTCCGCGCCATGAAGCAGGAGTGGCAAAGGCTGGCGTACGGGTCGACTCACCTCACAATTTATATGCCCGATCTCGATTCGATTCGCATTCCGCTCCCGCCGCTTGAAGAGCAGCGCCGCATCGCCGACTTCCTCGACGCCGAGACCGCCCGCACCGACAAAACGATTGCAATCGCTCAACGCATGCGTACCGTTCTAAGCGAACGCAAATCTGCGCACAGGGCACTGATCCTTCGAGGTGGCCACAAACCAGGGAGGAGATATACTCATCCGATGCTTGGCGACTTGCCAGATGAATGGAAGGTACTCCCACTTAGGCGACTGGTTCCACGGATCGGCGTCGGAGTGGTCGTCGACCCATCGGCATATTTTTCAGACGAAGGGGTCCCCTTTCTTCGGGGTGCAAATATCCATCCGGAGAGATTTCACCTTGAGAATGTCAAGCGCATTTCACTACCAGATAGCCGCAGGCTTTGGCGTTCCCAGCTATTCGAGGGTGACGTTGTCGTGGTGCGAGCGGGAGACCCGGGGCGAGCGGCAGTCGTAACACGTGAACTCAATGGCGCTAATTGCGCCTCGGTTCTCGTGCTCAAAAAGGGTGAAGCCCTGCTTCCTGATTATCTCGCGGCATACTTCAACAGCGCACTGGGCACCGCATATGTCGACTCTGTCCGATACGGCGCCGCACAGGAGCAAATCAACGTGTCTCACGTGGTCGACTTCATGGTACCCGTACCGTCGATTGTTGAACAAAAAGAAATTCTCGCAGAGTTGCATAGCTCTGCAGCGCCAGGAGTCGTCATGGATCAGCTGTTGGCAAAGCAATCAGCGGTCCTCGCCGAACGCCGCCAAGCCCTGATCACCGACGCCGTCACTGGCCAGATCGACGTGTCCACCGCCAGCGGACGTGGGATCGAGGAATGATCACGCTATGAGTCCCGCTCCGCCTCCCCTCCCGATGCCGCTCATCACCCGTGTCCGCGTCGACAACTACAAGTCCATCGCCCATTGCGACGTGACTCTCGGCCCGTTCACCGTGCTACTCGGACTGAACGCCGCAGGCAACCACCACCGGCGCGACGGAGTGCGGTACCGCCCCCGCGTGGACCAGCCGGCGCTGACCAAGACATGGATCTCGAACCTGGCCCGCGCCAACTCACCATCCTTCGACAAGTTCTGGCGCGACATCACCTATCTGGTCACCGGAAAGCGGGGGGAATAGCCGCTCATGTCCGTCCACGACGAAGCAGCCTTCGGGAACGCCATAGTCGCCGCCTTGCTGGAGCGCGGTTGGACCGAGGGAACCCGGTCGCACTACCGGCCCCAACTCGGCCTGGACACCGCCCAGCTCTTCGAGTTCGTCGGCAAGACCCAAGCCGACGACTGGGCCGAACTGATCGCCCTCTACGGCGGTGATCCCAACACCGCCCAGGCCGGGTTCGCCAAGCGCGTGGACCAGGCGATCGGCACCGACGGTGTGCTGGACGTGCTCCGCAAGGGCGTGAAGGACCACGGCGTCCTGATCAGGCTCGCGTACTTCAAGCCGTCACTCGTCGCGTCGGACACGGTCCTCGACGACTACCGGGCGAACCGGCTGACCTTCGTCAAGGAGCTGGAGTACGCCGCCAAGCAGGCGGACAAGGGCAAGCGCCTCGATCTCACCCTCTTCCTCAACGGGATCCCGCTGGCGACGGCCGAGTTGAAGAACGCCCTCACGCGCCAGGGCGTGGAGGCCGCCAAGGACCAGTACCGCACGGACCGCGACCCCACCGAGCTGATCTTCGCGCGGCGCGTGATCGCGAACTTCGCCATCGACACGGACCTGGTGTTCGTCGCGCCGGAGCTGCGGGGCAAGCCGACGCGGTTCCTGCCGTTCAACACCGGCTCGGAGGGCCCGGGGAAGCCCGGCGGCGCGGGAAATCCGGCGCCCACCACCCCCGGGACGTACGCGACTTCCTACCTCTGGGAACAGATCTGGGAGCGGGACACCTGGCTGGACCTGATCGAGCGGTTCGTGCACCTCAGCAAGGAGAAGGGCCCGGACGGGCGGACGCGGAAGAAGCTGATCTTCCCGCGCTACCACCAGTGGGACATCGTCAAGAAGCTCGCCGGCCACGCGGCCCGTCACGGCGCCGGTCACAACTACCTGGGCATGGCCTCCGCCGGTTCCGGCAAGTCGAACACCATCGGGTGGCTGGCACACCGCCTGTCGTCGCTGCACACGCCCACCGACCCCGCCGAGATAGACCCCGACGCCCTGGCCGCCGGACTCAAGCCCGGTGCGCCCGTCTTCGACAAGGTCGTGATCATCACCGACCGCCGTAATCTCGACGCCCAACTGCGGGAAACCGTCGGCAGTTTCGAGAAGACCGCCGGTCTGGTCGTGAAGATCGACGAGAAGCACGGCGCGAAGTCCGACCAGCTCGCCAAGGCGCTGTCCCGCGAGACCGGGAAGATCATCACGGTCACGCTGCACACCTTCCCGGCCCTCATCGACTACCTGCGCCGCAACCCCACCGAGATCCAGGGCCACAACTTCGCGATCATCGTGGACGAGGCGCACTCCTCGCAGTCCGGCGGTGCGGCCACCGACGTACGCGCAGCCCTGCGGGACCTGGGCCTTGACTCAGACTCCGACGAGTCCGGGGCAACCGAGCAGGCGGCGGCCACCACTGACGCCAAGCTCATCCGCAAGGCCATCCAGCGCAGCATGGCCTCCAACCTCTCCTACTTCGCGTTCACGGCCACGCCCAAGGCCAAGACGCTCGAACTCTTCGGCACCCTGGACACCGTCGACGGCAAGCCGTCGTACGTCCCCTTCCACACGTACTCGATGCGCCAGGCCATCGAGGAAGGGTTCATCCTCGATCCCCTGCGCACCTACGTCACGTACGACACGTACTGGAAGCTGGTGAACAAGAACCCTGCCGAGCGCGAGGTGGACCCGTCCAAGGCGAATCCGCTGCTCGCCCGGTACGCGCTCACGCACGACTCCACCGTGACACAGCAGGCGCAGGTGATCGTCGAGCACTTCCGCACGCACACCGCCGGCCGGCTCGGCGGGCGTGCCAAGGCCATGGTGGTGACGGCCTCCCGGCACAGTGCCGTACAGATGGCCCGTGCGATCAGGAAGTACGTCGGCGACAACGCGTACGCCGACCCCGGCGTCCTGGTCGCGTTCTCCGGCAGCCTGACGTACGACGGCGAGGAGACCACCGAGCCGAAGGAGAACGGCGGCCTGGCCGAGTCCGCGCTGCCGAAGGCGTTCGCGTACACGCGCAAGGACGACAAGGCCGTGCGCACCGGCGGGAAGGCGACGCAGCGCGAGTACCGCATCCTGGTCGTCGCCGAGAAGTACCAGACCGGCTTCGACCAGCCGCTGCTCACCACCATGTACGTGAACAAGAAGCTCGCGGGTATCAACGCCGTCCAGACCCTCTCCCGCCTGAACCGCACCGCCGACCGCAAGTCCCAGGCGGACCTTGCCGTACTGGACTTCGTCAACGACGCCGAGGACATCAAGGAGTCCTTCCACCCGTACTTCGAGGAGGCGAACACCCTTCCCTCCGACCCCAATCTCCTCTACACCGCGCAGAGCCAGGTCATGCAGCCCGACATCCTCGTCGAGGAGGAGATGCGGGAGTTCGCGGATGCCTATCTGGCAGCCGAGGAGAAGGCGGCGGGCTCGGCCGCCCGCTGGGAGAAGCTCCACGCGGAGCTGTACCGGCATCTGGACCCCGCCGTCAAACGGTTCACCGAGCTGCTGGACCGCAAGGACGAGGCGGGCGACCCCGACGAGGAAGCCGCCGAGGCCGCCGAGCGGTTCCGCGCGGATCTCAACGACTACGTACGGAAGTACGGCTTCCTCTCGCAGATCGTGCCCTACCGCGACGCCGACCTCGAATGCCTCTACCTCTACGGCCGCCATCTGCTCAACCGCCTGCCACGACGCGGAGACGGCGGCGTGGACATAGGGGACGTCGACCTCAGCCACCTGCGCATCCAGAAGACCGGCGAGCACGACCTCGCGCTGACCGCCGAGGGAGCGGCGGAGCTGCGCGGCTTCGGTGAAGGTGGGGGCGGTGCCAAGGAACAGGAGAAGTCTCTGCTGTCGGAGCTGATCGAGAAGTTCAACGACAAGTTCGGCACCGACTTCACCGATCAGGACGTCATCACGCCGTTCTCGGAGGCCAAGGCGGACCCGAAGGTCCGCGCCGCCGCCGTCAACGACGAGGAGAACTTCGGTCTCGTCTTCGACGAGGTATTCGAGGACAAGATGGCCGAACACATCGACACCATCGCCGACATGGGACGCCAGTACTTCAGCCACGACGACAGCTTCAAGCAGTCGCTCAACCAGAGTGCGCGCCGGGCGGCCTGGCGGATGATCCGCCGGGAAGAGAACATCGACGACGAGGCGGCCTGACCCGCCCGGCCCTCCGTCCCCTCCCCGCCGACCACTCCCCCTGGTCAGCCTCCCTGCTGGACAGAGAGCCCCGCGATCACGGACGTTCCGCGCGCGGGGCGGGGTCGGACGGTCCAGGCGGTGGCGAGGCTCTCGACGAGGATCAGGCCCCGACCGCTCTCGGAGTCCGTATCCGGGCGAGCCAGTTCGGGTTTGCCGGTACCCGGGTCGGAGACGGCGAGCCAGTAGTGTCCGTCGGCGGGCCACATGACGAGCTCAACGAGGCCTCCGTCCTCCCCGCAGGCACCGTGGCGGATGGCGTTGGTGACCAGCTCCGAGGTCAACAGGCCCAGGTCGTAGCCGAGATGGGGCCGAAGGACGTCCGGCAGCGATTCGGCGACGGCGTGCCGGGCCCGTCGTACGGAGGCGGGATGGGCGGGGAAGCGCCAGTGGGCAGGGACGAGGGGGATCTCGGGCATGGCGAACTCCACGACTCTGTAAGGGGTTTGGGGTCGCCGGTGGCCTACCGCCCTGGTCGCGGGCACACCCGTCCCAGGGCGGACGGGCATGCTCGCGCGGTGCGCTTCCGGCATTGCAGTGTGTAGCTTGCGCGATACTCACGGTAGGGCATCGGGGGTACATGTGCTACCAAGTCTCGGAAGGTCCGTTGGAACGAACTTCGCTTCGCGGCAAACTGAGCCGCACGCGACGAGAGGGAACACATGCCGCCGAGGAGCAATCCGACCGCACGCCAGCAGCGTCTGGGCGCAGAGCTTCGCAAGCTACGGGAAGGGGCGGGACTGTCCACCGAACAGGCCGCCACGCTGCTGGACACGAAGCGGACCGTGATCACCAGCACCGAGGCGGGACGCCACGGTGTCAGCCCGGAGCGTGTCCGGCGCATCGCTTTCCGATATGAGTGCACGGACCAGGCCCTGGTAGATGCACTGGTCTCCATGTGCGGCGACCGCTCGACCGGCTGGTGGGAGGTGTATCGCGACCTCCTGCCCGCGACATTTTTGGACATCGCGGAGTTGGAGTGGCACGCCAAGGGCTTGCGTGTCAGCACGATGACGCACATGCCGGGGCAGCTCCAGACCGAGGCGTACGCGCACGCTCTCTTCCAAGCTGCCATCCCGCCGCTGCCCGCCGAGGAGTTCGAGGCCAGAGTCGCCCACCGCGTGCACAGACACCAGGTCATCGACCGGCCAGGGGCTCCGGACTACGTGCTGGTCATCCACGAAGCCGCCCTACGGATCGAAGTCGGTGGACGCGCGGTGCTACGAAACCAGCTTGGCCACCTCATGGCAGCCGTAGACCGCGACAACGTCACGATCCAGGCCATCCCCTTCTCCGCGGGGGCGTTCCCCGGTTCGGGCCAGGCGATCCTGTACGCCCTCGGCCAGGTGCCCCCGCTAGACACCTTGCAGTTGGATCGCACGACGGCGGGAGAATTCCTGCATTCCGGAGCTCACTTGTGCAAGTACCGGCTGCAACTTGACGAGATGCAGAGGATCGCGCTTCCGCCCGAGAAGACCCTCGATCTCATGTACTCCATTTCACAGAGCCTTTAGGAGAGTTGCTGTGCCTGACATCACCTGGGAAGCACCCTTCTGCCAGGATGCGAGCAACTGCTTCCGCCTCGGCACCGACGCCGACGGCAACGGCTACATAGCCGTCAACGGCCAAGAGGACCGCTACCTCACCGACTCCCTCGAAGCCCTGCGCACCCTCATCACCGACATCAAGGCCGGCAAGGCCGACCACCTGCTGTAACCCCTGCCGCGCGCCCCGCCAATAGGTACCGTGTACAGCGATCGACTGACGTGGCATCAGGACGACGGGGGCCCAACGCGTGTCGCAGGCAAGGAGAATCGGCGAGCAGGGCCGCTATGAGCTGATCGAGGAGATCGAGTCCGGCGGTATGGGCACGGTCTGGCGGGGCTACGACGCCGTTCTCGACCGGGAGATCGCGGTCAAGCTCATCCGGCCCGACGTCGTCGCATCGCCCGCGCAGGCGGAGGAGTTCGCCCGCCGCTTCGAACGGGAGGCGCGCGTCACCGCTCGGATCGGGCATCACGGGGTGCCGCAGGTGTTCGACGCGGTACTGGACGAGGCGTCGTACGACCGGCTGTACCTGGTGATGGAGTACGTGCGCGGGATCTCCCTGCGCAGGGTGCTGGCCGGCGCGGAGGACGGAACGGCGGCGCTGCTCCCGGTGAGCTGGGCCGCGTCGATCGCGGCGCAGATCTGCACGGTCCTGTCGTACGCGCACGCCATCCCGGTCGTGCACCGCGACCTGAAGCCGGACAACGTCCTGATCGCCGCTGACGGCACGGTCAAGGTGCTGGATTTCGGCATCGCGAAACTGCTGCGCACGGACGTCACCCGGCTCACGGCCACCAACAGCCGGATGGGTACCAGCCGTTACATGCCGCCCGAGCAGATCGACTCCGCGCAGATCACACCGCTGAGCGACCTCTACGCGCTCGGCTGCGTGCTGCACGAACTCCTCGCCAGTGAGCCGGTCTTCAGCGGCGACAACGACTACCAGCTTATGCACCAGCACATGAACGTGTCGCCGAAGCCATTGCGCACCCTACGGCCCGAGGTGCCGGAGGACCTGGAGGCGCTCACCCTGGACCTGCTGGCCAAGGTGCCCGAGCAGCGTCCGGCCGACGCGTACGCGGTGTACGAGCGCCTGTCGCCGCACCTGCCGCAACCGGGATCAGCAGCCGAACCCGTGGCCCTCACCAACGACAGCTCCTCTTCCGAAGTTCCCGACCCGACGGTGGTCTACCGACAGCCGAACGCACCCCTGCGGCGAACCACGCCGCCTGCGCCCTCGCTCGGGCCGGTGGCTCCCGTACCGGTCCCGGCGCGCGTCGACACCGCGCTGCGGGACGCGATCCGGGACGCCTACGCCCGGTCCGCGGACCTCGCCGAGAGCGGGCGGTTCGCCCAGGCCGCAGACGTCCTCAAGGCAGTGATCGCCACAGCGGCCACCGCCGTCGGCGTGCACAACCCCCGGGTGCTCGGTCTGCGGCGGCAGCGCGCGGCGGTCCTCATGGCCGGCGAGGACTTCCGGCGTGCTTTGCCGGAGTTCGACGCTCTGGCCGCCTTCTACGCCCGTACGGCGGGACAGGCCGATGAAAGCACGCTGGAGTGCCGTCGGCACGCCGCCCACTGCCGGGCCAACCTAGGTCAGGCCACCGTCGCCCTGCGGGAGTTCCAGGAGGTCCTGGAAGTCGTGTCCGACGCGGCCGGGGACGCCTCCGAGACCGCTCTCGACCTGCGCCGCAGTATCGGCGTGCTCCTCTTCTCCGAGGGGCGCCGCACCGAGGCCGAGGGGGTCCTCGACGCCCTCCACGAGGACATGTGCGTCCTCCTCGGCGAGGACCATGAGGAGACCCGCGAGATCGCCGACCTCCTCGCCCGGCTGCGCGGCCCGGAGGGACCACGCCCCTACTGACGTCCTGCCGGTGCGGTGCACACGCCGTCAGGCCTCGTCCTCGGCCTCGGCCTCTTCGCTGTGGATGCGCTGAGCCAGATCCCACAGGCTCAGGCCATCCGACTGGAACCAGCGAGCCGTTCCCTGATTGGCAACCGGGCGGTCGCCCCAGTCGGCGTCCGCCCACATCATCGACACCAGCCCGGACGGCGAGTACTGCTGCTCGTCGTACGCCCACAGGATCGACTTAGTCCGGTGATTGACCCAGGTCGCCTGGCGTCGCCGTTCGTCTTGGACAAGCCACTCCTCCATGGCGTCGCGCTCGGGCTCGTTCAGAGCCACGTACCGGAGAGGCGCTCCGTCCTTGATGACACGACGGTCGACCAGGAGCGGCACGGTGTTCGGGCGCCGCGGCTTGCGCTCCTTCGCCGGAGGTGCGGGAACGGCGATGCCATCCGCCAGGTCACCGAGAATATGCTTCGCGAGCTCCCGGCATGTCTCCGCGGTCTGGAAGGCGGTCCTGATCTGGGGACGCGGCCCGTAACGAGTCACGATCTGATGGGTCAGCCGACGCACCAGCTCCGGTACGAGGGCAGGGATTTTCTCCAGGACCTCGCTGTCCCAGTCGAAGTCGGGGTCATCGATACTCGTGGCGCCGAGATGCTGGAAGAGCAGGTGGGTGACGAGGAAGCCACCGTGCTCGGTGGTCGCGGCCTCGCGGCTGTTCTGACCACTGCCCAGTTCGTAGACCGCGCTCCGTGCCGCGCGCAGCGTGAGCACGGAGCGCCACACCTTCTGCGGGGAGGGCTCGCGTTTGAACAGCAGGGTGTGGCTGCCCGTGCGGCCCTGCTCCCAGAGGTTCTCCGTGGAACTGGCGGCCCGGGCGGCCTGTTCCGCTTCCGGGTGCAGGCACGCGAGTGCGAGAGCGAGCTCGTCCAGTGAACAACCGGTCTCGGGCGCGGCGACCGGCTCACCTCGCTTGATCACGTACTGCTTGCGCAGTTCGGCGCGCAGGTTGGCCTTGATCGCCTGGTGCACGGGTTCCAGCGCGATGTGATCGCGCTGCTCGATGGCGTTCTGCCGGTTCGCTGCCTGCGAGACCTGGACGCCGAATTTCCGGTCTTCATGCGTGTTGATGACCTTGATGCTCAGGGTGGTGCATAGACGGATGTCTGACCGAGACCGGCCTGACCATCCACCCCTGGCCACGGACGACTCCATGAGTTCAACCTCATAGGAACGGAACGTCATCTCTCGGCATACCACAGGAACAGGCCGCCCAGGACAATGAGCCCGGCAGCTTCCACAATCGAGGCCGAGATCAGTAGGGCGCTGTTCGAGCCGTAGCACCAGAAACCAATGAGTGCGGCAAAGGGTGCCGCGAGGAAGGCCACCAGATCGACGATCGCCTGTGTGGTCTTGCGGGAGACCCGCTTGGCATCGCTGCGGTGGTAAGTTTCCCAGCCGAAGAGAGGCTCATGAACGCTTGTGGCGTTCGCGAGGCGAGGAGCGAGTTCGGTGCGGGTATACCGTCCGATGGCTGAGATTTTCTCGTCGTTGACCAGGTAGGTCCATCCGAGCACGACACACACCACTGGCAAGGCCAGGATCAGTTGCATGAGTTTCGTTTGCGCAGCTATGGCCGTTACGGCTGTCACTGCTGCGAGTGTCACGTACAGCAGGTTGTCCCGGAACCCGATGCGTGCTCGCTGCTCCTCCTTGAGCTGTGCGTACTCAGCGAGGAGTATGGTGCTCGCGCTGGGTTCCCCGTTACAAGCGGTCATGACCGTCACCTCCGTTTCGCGACACGCATGGGAATCGGGCGGCTTGCCCCCTCCGCGCCCCCTCACGCTCCGGGAGATCTACGAGGCCCGGCATGCGCCATCAGTCGGGGCAGTGAAGTGCGGCGGATTGTTGGAGTTGTTCCGTTCGATCCAGCGTTTTCCGTCGGCCGCGATGCCTTCCAGGAGCCGAAAGGCGTGGGCGAAACCAGCCGCGTCGAGGTTGATGTTCGTCAGTTCCTGGGCGTTCTCGTCCGGAGCGAGTTGATGCGTGTCGGTGTCTTTGACACGGATCTTCCGGGCAGGTCCGTTGGAAAGAACCAACTCCAGGTCGTATCCGACGTTGTCGCGTTCGGTGACCTGCACGGATGACAGCGCGTCGAACCGGTAGTTGCTCCGCTGCTCGTTCGTACGTGTGGAGTCGGCGAAGTCGAATTCGGTGTTCACTTCCCGGACACCGTCCCGTGTCACCAGGAACAGGCGCAGGCTGTAACGCGAGTAACGCCAGGGACCACCCTTTTCCCGTGCTCGATCGTAGGGACGCACCGGTGTCATCAGGATGGTGTGGATGATGATATCGCGCCACGAGAGCTGGTAGTGGCGGAGTACCTCGTCGACGAACAAGGTCTTGTCACAGGTGAGCCACGTCTCCATTTGCGTTTCGCTGGGCCGCGTGGCGTCCACGAACGCCTTCCAGCGTTCGTACTCCACCTGCCACCTGCTGAGGCGCTCGTTGTACTCATGGGTCTCTTCGGTGAATCGTCGTTCTTCGCTGCGCGTGTGCAGCCACAGGAACGTCGCTCTGCGTCCGCTCCAGACAGCTCCGAACATGGCGAGGAGGGAGAGTAGAATATTGGGCGAGTTCCCGAGTGCGGCCTTGACTGCATCGATGGCGGTGATGCCCAGGACCATGAGGGCGATCACGCATATGGCCTTGGTTTTCACCGATGTCTGGTAGTGCTGACGATAGGCGAACAAGTTGCCGTTGTTGTGGCGGTCTCGTACGTCTTCTGCCAGGTGGCGAATCAGCCAATCGATCCGGCCCACGCTGATTCTGCTTTCGCGGTAGAGAAGCGCGATCTCGGCCACGAGGCTGTTACGGATACCCGCAGTGTAGGCGAGCCATTGCTGGGCATCGCACCGGGCCGGCAGGCGGGTACTGAAGTGGTAGTTGAAGGAAAGGTGGACCCGGTTGGTGAACCCCTCTCCTGCGGAGGGCGGATTGTTCGCGTGCCGGGAAAAATGCTCCTCCTTGGCCTTCAGGCGGTGTTCCTGGTACCACCACTGCCGGCCGAAGCGTGCGGCGGCAAGACCGGCACCGAGTGCTGTCAGCAACTCGACCACCGCTGCCACCGGTTGCGCGATCACTGCCGATATCCAGAGGAATCCGGTGGTCACGACGAACAGGCCGGCCAGGACGCCGAGGCGTTCCCGGGCGCCGTAGGCGGCGTTCGCCTGGGGAAGCTCGGCCCGTGGGCCGATGGGTACGGGCTCGAAGTAGGCCCAGACACGCTGGGCGCGATCGTTGCTGTGGCGGTCGGTTTCGGCCAGCTCGCGGGTTTCGGCCCACAGGCTGTCCTTCATTCCGCCGGTGAGCACGAGGTCGAGGTGGTGGATGATCAGGTCACGCTTCGGCTGCGGCAGGTCTTGCAGCCGCTTCAGTACGGATCCGGTTCCGCCGTCCGGGTCGCCGAGAGCCTCCAGCAGGTCAAAGACGACCTGCAGAGCGGTTTTCCACTCTCCGTCTGCGTAGCTCCCTACGGCTCCGGGAACCTGGTGCAGTTGCTCGCGTTCTTCGGCACCGAGGTCGTGGTAGGAGCGTTTGCTGAGCATGGCGAGCACCCAGTGGCAACGAACCTCCGCATCGTCGTGTCCGTTGGCTATTGCTTCCGTGATCAGGTCGCGGGCGCGGCTCGGCACGCCGTTCTCCAGGAATCGCAGGCCGACCTTGTACTTCTCCTGGGGCGATGCTTCCGGATGGACGATGTACACGTTGGAGTTGTGCACGGCTTCGGCCTGGATACCGACAGTGGATCCATATGCGGCCGAGTTGTGTGTGAAGCCGACGCCATCCGTCACGGCAACTCACCCGCCGTCACGATCAGGGGCGCAAGCCTGGCTGTCAGCAAGGGAAGGTCGGCGATTAGACCGCGTAACCTCTTGAGTGCCAGGGTTGCCTCTTTCGGCGACTGGGGAGTGTTCTCCTTCGCCGCTCGGCTGGCCACGTCCAGCTCGGCCTGCGCCGCACTGTAGATGTCCTCGTCGAGGGCACCCTCGGCGTGGTGACGCTTCAGCTGCTCACGGAAGCGGTCCAGTTCCGGGATCAGGTCCGCGGGACCGGATGCCTTCGGACCTGCGTTCGTGTGGACGTTGCTGCCGGAGACCGAACCGGCCATGATTCCCACGGTGCTGGAATTGGCGGTGTTGCTGACATTTCCTGTGGACCTGTTGGCTTTGCCGTCCTGGGACATCGCGACCTGTTCCTGTTCCTCGATCAGTTCCGCGGCCAGTCGCGTGGCGAAGGCCGCCGCGTTCGCTGCGGCCCGTGGCTGCCAGTTGCGGTCATCCGAGCTGCTCTTCGTGCCGTCCGCCCGGTCGCTGATGCCGCGGATGACGGCGACCGGCGAACCATTGAGATGCCCGGCTTGCGCCACACCGGCGGCTTCCATCTCTATCGCGAGCGCGTCGTTGTAGTGATGCCGGATCCACGCTGCCTCGGCGGAGATCCGCGAATTCTGCACCACCTCACCCGCGGCGATCGCGCCGAAATGCACCTGCGGCGCGTCCTTTTCGTCCAGGGCGTCGTCGGCCCAGCCGTTCACGCGGGCCAGATGGAAGCCGAGCTGGCTGATACCGTGCCCCGTTTCCCACGCCCGCGGACGCGCCTTGAGCCCGTCATCCTCGCTGGTCCCACCGTGGTATGCGTATACATGAGTGGCCATCACCACATCGCCCAGCGGGGTGCTGTCCCATAATGCGCCGGCCACACCCGCGAACATCACGGCCGCCGGTGAGAAATGCTGGATCGCGCGCTCCGCGAGCACCGCGGCGGGATGATTCCCCTTGCTTGTCAGACCGAGCGCCACGCGGCACGACGTGCCCCGCACCGTCCCGACCTCGAACCGCGTGCCACGCTCATGACGGTGCACCCGCGGACTGGTTAGCTTCCGGTGCACAGCCTCATACTCGAGATTGAGGGCGGTGAGAATCACCACCAGGTCTTTCGGCATCTGTTCCCCCTTCTTCTTCTGTCGGCGGCCGCAAAGGCCGGACCAGCGGTGGGGACAACACAGCCCTCGGTCCGGCGCGGAACAGCCGCGCGGGGCGCCCCACCGTAGCCTTCCGGCCCGATCCGGCCGGGACGATGAACCCCTTCACGGCTTGGACTTTCCGGTAGAAATTTCGGGTGTCGAGCACGACCCCCCACACCGCCTCGTACACCTGCTGCAATTCGACGATGGTGAACAGTTCCCCACAGAACGCCGTGGCCAGGGCCGAGAATTCGAGCTTCGTACGCGCCCGTTCGACCCCGTCCGTCACGATGCGACTGTGATCGAAAGCCAGTCGCTCCTGTCCGGACAGGAGAATGTCCACGGGGACCCACGAGGCGGCCGCGGCATCCGTTCCGGCTACCGGCTCGGGAAGGCCCGGCGCGATCGCCAGATGCGCCACGGAAACGACCCGTCCCCGCGGATCACGTCCCGCGTCTCCGTAGGTGGCCAGCTGCTCAAGATGCAACCGGCCGGCATCCAGGGCCGTCTCCTCACCCAGTTCACGGCGCGCGGCGTCCAGGATCGCCTCACCGTCGTGGTTGAGGAAGCCACCGGGAAGCGCCTGCATTCCCGGGAAGGGCTCCTCGCCCCGCTCCACGAGCAGTACACACAGCTGCCCCTGACGCAATGTCAGGATCACGAGATCAACCGTGAGCAGAACCTGCGGCGGCGACCAGGACTCATCATGCACGGACCTGACCATATCTGCTTGCTGTCAAATTGACAAGAACCTCGTCGAGTCTGCCTCCTCCCGGCCGGCCAGGAGTTGCCCTCATGGAGTGCGCCGACGGAGGCGCTTGTCGGCGGCGACGACGAGCGAGGCGAGACGGGCGAGAGCGAGGATCCGTACCCAGGCGCAGCGGCCGATTGTCTCGCGTCAAGTAGTTGGCAGGTTTTGGGGCTCGGGAAAGTTGGGGATGACGGGGTCGGCGACGCCGATGTGGACGTCGTAGGGGCGGTTCCAGGCGAGTGCCTCGTGGGGGCGGACGGTGTT
>NZ_JBOHCV010000031.1:0-11494 GCF_050698815.1 Streptomyces sp. | reverse complement strand
GTGCGGCGGAGCCGTCCGCCGCACCCGGTCCACCGGGTCAGGCCAGCGGGTCCGTCCCAGCCGGGCCCGGCACTACCTCGCGAAGTCAGACTGGAGTACTAGGGCGAACGGGGCTGTCGGCGGGCCGCCGTACACTGCTGGGGTGGCCGGCAGGATCAATGACGAGGACGTGAAAGCGGTACGGGACGCGGTCCCGATCGACGCCGTCGTCTCCGAATACCTCCAGCTGCGCGTCGCGGGCGGCGGCAATCTCAAGGGCCTGTGCCCTTTCCACGACGAGAAGTCTCCCTCCTTCCACGTCAGCCCGGGCAAGGGCCTGTACCACTGCTTCGGCTGCCAGGAGGGCGGGGACACCCTCGACTTCGTGATGAAGGTCGACCACCTCTCCTTCTCCGAGGCCGTCGAGCGGCTCGCCGGCCAGGCGGGCATCACGCTGCGGTACGAGGAGGGCGGGTACGGACGGGCCAGCCAGCAGGGCGAGCGCACCCGGCTCGTCGAGGCGCACAAGGAGGCCGCGCGGTTCTACGCCGAGCAGCTGGACGGTGCCGAGGCCGAGATCGGCCGCCGCTTCCTGGCCGAGCGGGGCTTCGAGAAGTCCGCCGCCGAGCGCTTCGGCGTGGGCTACGCACCGGCGGGCTGGGACCACCTGGTGCGCTTCCTGCGCGGAAAGGGCTTCTCCGACAAGGAGCTGACGCTCTCCGGGCTCGCCCAGGAGTCACGGAACGGCCGCCCCATCGACCGCTTCCGAGGACGGCTGATGTGGCCGATCCGGGACATCACGGGCGACGTCGTCGGCTTCGGCGCCCGTAAGCTGCGGGAGGACGACAACGGCCCGAAATACCTCAACACCCCCGAAACGCCGATTTACCACAAGTCCCAGGTGCTCTACGGCATCGATCTCGCCAAGAAGGACATCGCCAAGAGCAACCGTGCCGTCGTCGTCGAGGGCTACACGGACGTGATGGCCTGCCACGTCGCCGGAGTCACCACGGCCATCGCCACCAGCGGCACCTCCTTCGGCGAAGGCCACATCAAGATCCTGCGCCGCCTCCTGATGGACAACTCCCAGTCGGAGGTCATCTTCACCTTCGACGGCGACGCGGCCGGACAGAAGGCCGCACTGCGCGCCTTCGAGGACGACCAGAAGTTCGCGGCCCGTACGTCGATCGCGGTGACGCCCGAGGGCATGGACCCCTGCGAGCTGCGCCTTGCCGAGGGTGACGAGGCCGTCGAGAAGGTGGTCGAAAGCCGGTCGCGGCTCTTCGAGTTCGCGATCCGCTCGATCGTCGACCAGCACAACCTCGATACAGCCGAGGGCCGTTCGGCGGCGCTGGAACAGGCCGCGCCGGTCGTCGCCCAGATCAAGGATCCCTCGATCCAGCACGAGTACGCGGTACGGCTCGCCGGGCTGCTCGGCATCCTCGACACGCAGTTCGTGGTGCGGCGCCTGGGCCAGTTGGCGCGGCGGCGCCCGGCGGCAGCCCGTGGCCGTGGGTCCGCGCCCGCGTCCGCGCCCGCCGGGGCTGCGCCACGCTCTCCGGCGGCCCGTGGCGGCCCCGCACTCAACCTCCGCAGCCCGGCCCACCGCGTGGAGCGGGAACTGCTGAAACTCGCCCTGCAGCGCCCCGAGCTGGTCTCCCCGGCCTTCGACGCGTACGGCACGGACGAGTTCACCGGCCCGCCGTATGCCGCAGTCCGGGAGGCCATCGAATCGGCGGGCGGCACGACGGACGCCGACAGCGACTACTACAACCGGGTTCGCGACGCCGCGCCGGACGACACCGTACGCACGCTGGTCAGCGAACTCACCGTCGAGCCGCTGCGCAGCGGGCGCGGGCGCGAGCCCGACGGGATGTACGCCGGCACGCACCTCGTGGCGGTGCGGCGGGCCGCGGTCAGCGCGCGCATCACCGAGCTCGAGAGCACGGCCCGCCGCCTCGAGGCGCAGCGCGACGACGAGCGTTCCAGCGCCGTACGCAAGGAGATCTGGACCCTCCAGCAGTACGACCGCGCGCTGCGCGAGCGAGGCCCGGCCGCGCTCTGACGGCGGCCCGACCGTAGCCGTACGTACTCGCCGGGTCACCCTCATCTCAGAAACCGGCCGCACGACCCTCGTGGCGGGAGTGTGTCGTACCCCACACTGGGTTGCGGTGCCTGAGTCCTCGGAGCGGGGCGGTGCGCCTGCCAGGAGAGGCCGCAGTCCCCGCTGAACCGCACAGCATGTACGCCGCCCCCCGAACCGGCAGCGAGCACATGGAGGTCGCCCCCGTGCAGACCCGGACCCTGACCAGCGCGGCCCCCGCCGCCCCGACGGCTCCCGCCGCCCCGGCGGTTCCCGCAGCGGCCGTGGCCACGGCCACCGCCCGCGCCAAGCCGGAGTCATCGGGGAGCGGCCCGTCGGCCGACCTGTTCCGGCAGTACCTGCGGGAGATCGGCCGCATCCCGCTGCTCTCGGCCGCCGAGGAGGTGGAACTCGCGCGCCGCGTCGAGGCGGGTCTCTTCGCCGAGGAGAAACTCACCGACGCCACCACCCCGGACGGCCCCCTGGCTCTCGACCTCGACCGGCTGGTGGTGCTCGGCCGGATAGCCAAGCGCCGCCTCATCGAGGCGAACCTCCGGCTCGTCGTCTCGGTCGCGAAGCGCTACATAGGCCGCGGTCTGACCATGCTGGACCTGGTGCAGGAGGGCAACCTCGGACTGATCCGCGCGGTGGAGAAGTTCGACTACGCGCGAGGCTTCAAGTTCTCCACGTATGCCACCTGGTGGATCCGGCAGGCCATGTCCCGTGCGCTGGCCGACCAGGCCCGTACGATCCGCGTCCCGGTGCACGTCGTCGAGCTGATCAACCGAGTCGTCCGCGTCCAGCGCCGGCTGCTCCAGGAGCGCGGGTACGAGCCCACCCCGGAAGAGGTCGCGACTCACCTCGACCTCACCGAGGCACGGGTCAGCGAGGTGCTGCGGCTCGCGCAGGAGCCCGTGTCGCTGCACGCGCCGGTAGGCGAGGAGGACGACGTCAACCTCGGCGACCTGATCGAGGACGGCGACGCCCCCTCACCCGCGGAGTCGGCGGCCTTCCTGCTGCTGCGCGAGCACCTGGAGGCGGTGCTCTCCACCCTCGGCGAGCGCGAACGCCGGGTCGTGCAGCTGCGTTACGGGCTGATCGACGGCCGTCCCCGCACCCTGGAGGAGATCGGCCGCCTCTTCGGCGTGACACGGGAACGGATCCGGCAGATCGAGTCCAAGACCCTCAGCAAGCTCCGCGACCACGCCTTCGCCGACCAGCTCCGGGGCTACCTCGACTGACCCGCTCGCAGCGGGGCCGTACCACCGGCCCGCTCAGTCGATCTCCGCGACCGCCTCCGCGAACTGCGCCTTGTACAGCCGCGCGTAGGCGCCGTCCGCAGCCAGCAGCCCGCTGTGCGACCCCTGTTCCACGATGGTTCCGCTCTCCATCACCAGGATCACGTCGGCGTCGCGGATGGTGGACAGCCGGTGGGCGATGACGAAGCTGGTACGGCCGTGCGCCAGCCGTGCCATCGCCTGCTGGATGAGCACCTCGGTACGGGTGTCCACCGAGCTGGTCGCCTCGTCGAGCACCAGGATGACCGGGTCGGAGAGGAAGGCGCGGGCGATGGTGATCAGTTGCTTCTCGCCAGCGCTCACGCCGGTGCCCTCGTCGTCCAGCACGGTGTCGTAGCCGTCGGGCAGGGTGCGGATGAAGCGGTCGGCGTGTGCCGCCCGCGCCGCCTCCTCGACCTGTGCGCGGCCGGCGCCCCGCGCCCCGTAGGCGATGTTCTCCGCGATCGTGCCGCCGAAGAGCCAGGTGTCCTGGAGTACCATCCCGATGCCGGCGCGCAGTTCCTCGCGGTTCATCGCGGCTATGTCCGTGCCGTCCAGCAGGATCCGGCCGCCGCGCGTCTCGTAGAACCGCAGCAGCAGATTGACCAGGGTGGTCTTGCCCGCGCCCGTCGGTCCGACGATGGCGACGGTCTGGCCCGGCTCGACCGACAGCGACAGGTCCTCGATGAGGGGGCGGTCGGGGTCGTATCGGAAGGACACGCCGGCCAGTTCCATCCGTCCGCGCACCGTGCCGGGGTGTGCCGCCCGAAGGCCGGCGTCCACCGGGTCCGGTGACTGCTCCTCCGCGTCGAGCAGTTCGAAGACGCGTTCCGCGGAGGCCACCGCGGACTGCACCATGTTCGCCATCGAGGCGACCTGGTTGAGCGGCTGGCTGAACTGCCGCGAGTACTGCACGAACGCCTGCACGTCGCCGATGGACAGGGCGCCGGAGGCGACCCGCAGACCGCCGACGACGGCGACCAGCACGTAGTTGAGGTTCCCGATGAACATCATCGCGGGCTGCATGATCCCGCTGATGAACTGCGCCTTGAAGCCCGCCCGGCAGAGCGCCTCGTTCTGCTCCCTGAACGCCGCGGCCGACTCCTCCTGCCGACCGAAGACCTTCACCAGCGCGTGCCCGGTGTACATCTCCTCGACGTGCGCGTTGAGCTTCCCGGTGGAGGACCACTGCTGCACGAACTGCGGCTGCGCCCGCTTGCCGATCCGGGTGGCCACCAGCACCGTCATCGGAACGGTCACCAGCGCGACCAGTGCCAGCAGGGGGGAGATCCAGAACATCATCACCAGGACACCGAGGACGGTGAGCAGCGAGTTGACGATCTGTCCCATGGTCTGCTGCAGGGTCTGCCCGATGTTGTCGATGTCGTTGGTGACGCGGCTGAGCACCTCGCCACGTGTCTGCTTGTCGAAGTAGGACAGCGGCAGCCGCGCCAGCTTCTCCTCCACCCGTTCCCGCAGCCGGAAGACGGTGTGCGTGATGGCCCGTACCGACAGCCGTCCGCTGAAGAGCATCATCAGCCCCGCGGCCGCGTACACCGCGAGCACGGTCAGCAGCACCTGGCCGACGGCACCGAAGTCGACGCCCTGGCCGGGGACGAAGTCCATCCCGGAGAGCATGTCGGCGACGTCGCCGTCGCCCTCGCGCCGCATGCGTTCCAGCACCTGCTCCCGGCTCGCCCCGTCCGGCAGCCGCTTGCCGATGAAGCCCGCGAAGATGAGGTCGGTGGCCTGGCCGAGCAGCTTGGGGCCGAGCACGCTGAAGCCGACGCCGAGCAGGCCGAACAGGACGACGCCCGCCAGCGTGACCCGCTCCGGCAGGAACTGTCCCAGCAGCCGCCTGGCCGACCCCTTGAAGTCCTCCGAACGCTGGACCGGGGGACCGCCTCCCATCATCCGTGCCGGGCCACTCATGCCGCCTCCTGCTCGGTGAGCTGGGAGAGCACGATCTCCCGGTAGGTCTCGTTCTCCGCCATCAGTTCGCGGTGCCGGCCGACTCCGGCCACCCGGCCCTCGTCCAGGACCAGAATCCGGTCGGCGTCACGGATGGTGGCCACCCGCTGGGCGACGATGATCACCGTCGCCTCCGCCGTGCTGCGCGCCAGCGCCGCCCGCAGCGCCGCGTCGGTCGCGTAGTCCAGGGCGGAGAAGGAGTCGTCGAAGAGGTAGATCTCGGGGCGGTGCACCAGGACCCGCGCGATGGCGAGGCGTTGCCGCTGGCCGCCCGAGACGTTGTTGCCGCCCTGCCCGATGGTCGCGTCCAGGCCGCCTTCCATCGCGGCCACGAACTCCCGTGCCTGCGCGGTCTCCAGCGCCTGCCACAGCTCCTCGTCGGTGGCGTCGGGACGCCCGTAGCGCAGATTGGAGGCGACCGTGCCGGAGAAGAGGTACGGCTGCTGCGGCACCAGCCCCACCGTCCGCGCCAGCAGCCGCGGTGCCAGGCCCCGTACGTCCTCGCCGTCGATGAAAACCGTGCCCGCCGTGGCGTCGAACAGCCGCGGTACGAGGCCCAGCAGCGTCGACTTCCCGCTGCCCGTCGAGCCGATCACCGCCGTCGTCTCGCCGGGCCGCGCGAGCAGATCGACGTCCTGCAGCACGGGTGCCTCGGCACCGGGATAGCGGAAGCCCGCCCCGCGCAGCTCCAGTTCGCCGTGGCGGCGCAGTGTCGCCACGGGCCGGTCCGGCGGCACCACGCTGGACTCGGTCTCCAGCACTTCGGTGACGCGCTCGGCGCACACCTCCGCGCGCGGCACCTGCATGAACATGAAGGTGGCCATCATCACGGACATCACGATCTGCATCAGATAGGCCAGGAACGCCGTCAAGGCGCCGATCTGCATCCCGCCGCCGTCCACGCGGTACGCGCCGAACCAGACGACGGCGATGCTGGAGACGTTCACGACGGTCATGACGGTGGGGAACATCAGCGCCATCAGCCGCCCGGTGCTCAGCTGCACGTCGGTCAGCCCGGTGTTGTGCTCGTGGAAGCGCCGCCGCTCGTAGTCGTCCTTGACGAAGGCCCGGATGACCCGGATGCCGGTGATCTGCTCGCGCAGCACCCGGTTCACGCCGTCCAGCCGCCCCTGCATGGTGCGGAACAGCGGGCGCATCCGCCGGACGATCAGCCCCACCAGCACCCCGAGCACCGGTACCACGCCCAGCAGCACGGCGGACAGCGGTACGTCCTGGCCCAGTGCCATGATGATGCCGCCGACGCACATGATCGGTGCCGAGACCATCAGGGTGAACGTCAGCAGCAGCAGCGTCTGCAGCTGCTGGACGTCATTGGTGGTGCGCGTGATCAGCGACGGCGCGCCGAACTGTCCGACCTCGCGCGCCGAAAAGGTCTGCACCCGGTCGAAGACGGTGGCCCGGATGTCCCTGCCGACGGCCGAGGCGGCGCGGGCTCCGTAGTAGACGGCGCCGATGTTGCAGACGACCTGTGCCAGCGAGACCAGGAGCATCAGGGCGCCGAACCGGAGGATGTAGCCGGTGTCGCCCAGCACCACGCCGTTGTCGATGATGTCGGCGTTGAGGGTGGGGAGATAGAGCGTGGCGGACGTCTGCACGAGCTGCAGCAGTACGAGCAGGACGACCGGGCGCCGGTACGGGCGCAGATGGGCACGGAGCAGACGAATCAGCACACGGGTCCCCGGGGCGACTCAGAAGATCGAAGTGGTCGCACTCATCTTCGAACAGTTCCCCCGCCGAGGGGCCCAAGTCCCGGCAAAGACCCTGCTGAGATCGCTGCGAGCTGAACCGGTTGCGAGGCACCCCGCGGTGGGCGTGAACTGGGGGTGTCAGCTCGCGCGCCTGTAGCTCGCGTGCCTTGTCAGCTCGCGCGTGTCAGCTCGGGAAGGCGCCGGGGTGGGCCTCGTCCCGTACGGTCACGTACTGCTGCCGCACCGCCTGCCCGGCAGCCAGCTCCTCGCCCGCCTCGAAGACTTCACATTCCGCCGCGGGCCACTGCGGGGGATGCCCGCCGCCCCTCAGCGCCCACGCCGCCTGCCGGGCGGCGCCGAGCGCGGCGTAGTCGCCGGGCCGGGGCACGACGACCTGCGTGCCGAACAGCCCCGGCGCCGCCTCCCGTACGGCGGGCAGCCCCGCCGCCTGCCCCAGCAGGAAGAGTCTGCGCACCTGTACGCCACGTCCGCGCAGCACGTCCAGCGCGTCGGCGAGGCCGCACAGCATCCCCTCGACCGCCGCCCGGGCCAGGTGTTCGGCCTTCATGCTCTCCCGCCGCAGCCCGTGCAGCGACCCGGCGGTGTGCGGCAGGTTCGGGGTCTGCTCCCCCTCCAGATAGGGCAGCAGGACGAGCCCGTACGCACCGGGAGTCGACCGCTGTGCCAGTTCCGAGAGCCCCTCCAGGTCGGTGCCCAGCAGATCGGCGGTGCCGCGCAGCACGCGCGTCGCGTTCAGGGTGCGCACGGCGGGCAGGTGCATGCCGGTGGCGTCCGCGTAGGAGGTGATGGTGCCTGTCGGATCGACGAGCGCCTCGTGGTGCACCGCGAAGACCGACCCCGAAGCACCCAGCGAGATGACGGCGTCGCCCGCCTCCACACCCAGCCCGAAGGCGGCGGCCATCGTCTCGCCCGTACCGGCCGAGATCAGCAGACCTTCCGGGGTGCGCCCGGCGGGTTCGGCCGGACCGATGACGTCCGGCAGGGCGATCCGGTGGCCCAGCGCGAGCTCGACCAGGTCGGGGCGGTAGGACTCCAGCGCCGCCGACCAGTAACCGGTGCCGGAGGCGTCGGCGCGGTCCGTGGTGCGCCGGGCGGGACGGCCCATCAACTGCCACACCAGCCAGTCGTGCGGCTGCAGCGCCTCGGCCACCCGGGCCGCCGACTCCGGTTCGCTGCGCGCCAGCCAGCGCAGCTTGGCGACCGGGTGCCCGGCCTGCGGAACGGCCCCGACCGCCTGCGCCCACGCCTCGCGGCCGCCCAGCGCGTCGACGAGATCGGCGGCGGCGGGCTGCACCCGTCGTTCGCTGCCGAGCAGGGCGGGCCGTACCAGCGCGCCCGCGGAGTCCATGGGGAGGAGTCCCTGCTGCTGCGCGGCGACCCCGATCGACTCGACGTCGGCGAACTGGCCGCCGCTCGCCGCCTCCCCGAGCGAGATCAGCCAGGACTGCGGGTCGTCGCGCTCGGCGGGATGTGCGGCGTAACCGTGCTTGACGACGGCGCCCGAGTCCGCGTCGCAGACGACGATGCGTGTGTACTCCGCTGAGCTCTCCAGACCGGCGACAATCCCCATGGCCGGAATCATGCCTCACGACCTGACGCGCGAGAGCGAGCGGGCTCGCGGGGGTCTGCTCAGGCGGCGGGAAAGGATCTAGCGCCCCTCCCGGCAAGCTTTGCCCTGTCGCGCCGCCCATCACGCACGCTCGCCGCGTTGACCGGAAGCCCTGGTAGCTCCGCTACAAGGACTTCCGGTCGCCTTGCGATCGCACGCACTGGACGACGCTCCCCAACGGGCAAACATTGCCGGTCAAGGCACTAGCGTGGCAGACGTGGACACACATACGAGCAATCCGCTGCGGCAGTGCTCCCTGACCGAGCTGCGCCGTCGTACGAGCGCGAAATGGCGCGTCTACCCGGCCGACGTGCTGCCGATGTGGGTGGCCGAGATGGACGTGCCGCTGGCCGAACCGGTCGCCGAGGCGCTGCGGGCGGCCGTGAGCGCGGGAGACACCGGCTACGCGATGGGGACGGACTACATCGAAGCGCTGGACGGCTTCGCCGAGCGGCAGTGGGGATGGCGGGTGCGGCCCGAGCGCGCGGCGATCGTGCCCGACGTGATGGCGGGCGTCGTCGAGGTGCTGAAGCTGATCACCTCGCCGGGCGATGTGGTGGTGGTCAACTCGCCTGTCTACACGCCCTTCTACCAGTTCGTCTCGCACATGGACCGCTCGGTGGTGGAGGCGCCGCTGAGCGCGGAGGGGCGGCTGGACCTGGACGCGCTCGCCGCGGCCTTCCGTACGGCCACGGGGGAGCGCGGTGCCGGCGGCGGCCGCCGGGCGGCGTATCTGCTGTGCAGCCCGCACAACCCCACCGGGACCGTCCACACGGCGGCGGAGCTGGCCGCCGTGACGGAACTGGCGAACGCGCACGGGGTGCGGGTCGTCGCCGACGAGATCCACGCGCCGCTGGTGCTGACCGGCGCGCGCCATACGCCGTACCTGTCGGTGCCCGGCACGGAACGGGCCTTCTCCCTGATGTCGGCGTCCAAGGCGTGGAACCTGGCCGGGCTGAAGGCGGCGCTGGCCATCGCGGGCAGCGAGTCGGCCGCGGAGCTCGCCCGGATTCCGGAGGAGGTCAGCCACGGTCCGAGCCATGTCGGCGTGATCGGCCACGTCGCGGCGCTCCGGCACGGCGGCGACTGGCTGGAGGCCCTGCTGGCCGGGCTCGAGGAGAACCGGCGGCTGCTCGCTGAGCTGTTGCGCAAGCACCTGCCGGAGGTGCACTACCGCCCGCAGCAGGGCACGTTCCTCGCCTGGCTGGACTGTCGCGGACTGGGCCTGGGCGACGATCCGGCGGCGGCGTTTCTGGAACGGGGCCGCGTCGCCCTCGTCCCCGGGCCGGCCTTCGGCACCGGCGGTGCGGGGCACGCGCGGCTGAACACGGCCACCTCGCCCGAGGTGCTGGAAGAGGCGGTGCGGCGGATGGCGTCCGCGGTCTGAACCCCGCAGCGCTTCGCCGCCGCACCCCCTTTGTCAGCTGAGCCGGCTCAGCAACGCTTGGACGAGTACGCCTGGTTCTCCGTCGGGTCGCCCGTCTTGCGCACGGAGGCGACAGCGGCGGTGCAATCGGCCACCGTGTCCGTACCGCTGGACCAGAACTCCTGCTGCCTGGTCTGTTCCCACGCCTGCGCGCCCAGCACCGTGTCCTGGTCGTAGCTGTAGACGCCGGCGGCGACGTCGTAGGGACCGGTCGTCTTGCGGAAGCTCTCCCAGACCCACACGTAGGAGTAGTTCTCCTGGCAGTCCGGCGAGTAGAACTGCTTCACCGAGGCGATGGTGGTGCCGCTCCGCTTGACGTATCCGGTGCTGCCGATCTGGTAGGCGTCGGCACAGACGTCCGCCGCCACGGCAAGCTTGCTCGTCGGGTTGCCCTTCGCGGACGGGGCGGTGGTCTTCGCCGCACTCCGCTCGGACGGCTTGGGTGCGGGGCCGCTGCCGGCGAAGGCAGCTCCCGCGGGGATCGTCATCATCGCGCAAGTGAGCACGGCGACAGCGGTCTTGGCGTAGCGAATACGCATTTCTCCCCCTCTGGCGTGTCAAAACAGGTAACCGGAGTCTTGCGGCCCTATGCCCGAAAGAACCCGTTACCCAGAGAGACACGCGACATGGGCGAGGGGTTGTACGGGCACCCGGTATCCGTCCAGGCCGGTCCAGCGGAGCCGGCCCGGACCGCCGACCGGCCGTGCGGGGCGCCTCGTTACCGGGACCTTACGGAAAGGCCCGGCGTTCGCGTCGGGGATGAATGCATCTCAAGGCTGCTCTGACGTGCGACCTCAGAGCGGCGTTTCTGCTGCTCGACGTACTGGCGGAGGGCCGCCAGCGGTGCTCCGCCGCAGGAGGCGGAGAAGCAGGAGGGCGACCACAGGTGCCCGTGCGTGGTGGCGTGGTTGATGTGGCCGGTGAACTCTTGGCGTATCCGGCGGGCGCAGACGCCTTTGAGGCTGCCCCGGCAGGGGCGGGGCGATCAGTTGAAGAACATTCGGAAGAGCCAGTCGGGCAGGGCGTCGGCGGGGGTGAGCGGCGGTCCGAATTCGAAGCCGTGGCGGCCCTCGTGCCCGATGGGCAGGCCGCAGCACTGTTCCTCGAGGGTGCCCTCGAGGAATTTCACCTTGCAGGGCGGCAGCACCAGGGTCTCGCGAGCGGGACCGTACTCGTCCTCCTCCTGCCAGCGCGTCCACAGGTTCCGCGCGGGCAGTTCGTCCGTCGCCCGCAGGCCTTGGGCGAAGGCGTGATGGAGGCCGGCGTGCTCAGCCTCCAGTGAGCACCACAGTGCGGCGGCGACCTCGAACGCTCCGTCGACGATGGCTTCCAGCTCGGCGATCTCGGCCTCGAGGTAGAGCACTCGGGCCGGGCAGGAGATCTGGTACTCGGACATGCGGGCCATCATGCATGGATGCC
>NZ_JBOHCV010000030.1:0-12290 GCF_050698815.1 Streptomyces sp. | reverse complement strand
GGGCGGCACGGAGGTCGCGGGGGTTCGCGGGCCGTGGGCGCTGCTCAAGCATCGCCGGCGGCGGCGGCTGCCTCCGGCGGAGGACGTCACGGCTGTTCCGGCGGCCGGGGGCGCGGCCCTGGGCCAGGGCGAGGGCCGGGGCGAGGGCCGGGGCCAGGGCGAGGGCCGGGGCCAGGGCCTCCGGGGCGGACGTTCCGGGACGGCATGATTTACGGCCCGGGGCTCGGAAACGTTACGGCGACCTTGCCTCCTTTCCCGGGCCGAAAATCACGCTTGAGTGTCCCGGAACGCCCACCCCTGCGACCCCGTCCCCTCCGTATCCCTAACCGCTCGCGCCCGGTTCGGGCGCGAGCGGTCTCCTTGCCGCAGGTGCGGCATACGGTGGAAAGGGCCGGGCCCTCGAATCGGCGGGGCCTTGCCGGCCAAGCCAAGCAAGCGCTTAGAAAAGAGGCCCGCATCACACTGTGCGAACCGTGACCCACGGGCTACGTACGGGTAGCTTCCGGACGTACGCCGACGCAGAAACCCTCTGGAGCCGTGATGCCCGAAGCCGTGATCGTCTCTGCCGCCCGCTCGCCCATCGGACGCGCCTTCAAGGGGTCACTGAAGGACGTGCGCCCCGACGACCTGACCGCCCAGATGATCCAGACGGCGCTCGCCAAGGTGCCCGAGCTGGATCCCGCGCAGATCGACGACCTGATGCTGGGGTGCGGCCTGCCGGGCGGGGAGCAGGGTCACAACCTGGGCCGCGTCGTCGCGGTGCAGATGGGCATGGACCACCTGCCGGGCTGCACCATCACCCGGTACTGCTCCTCGTCACTGCAGACGACCCGGATGGCCATGCACGCCATCAAGGCGGGCGAGGGCGACGTGTTCATCTCGGCGGGTGTCGAGACCGTGTCCCGTCAGGTGAAGGGTTCCTCCGACGGGATGCCCGACACGCACAACCCCCTCTTCGCCGACGCCGAGGCCCGTACGGCTGGGCGGGCCGAGAAGGGGGGCGACGACTGGACCGATCCGCGTGCTGGCGGGGACGTGCCCGATGTGTACATGGCGATGGGGCAGACCGCGGAGAACCTGGCCCGGCTCAAGGGCATCAGCCGGCGGGAGATGGACGAGTTCGGGGTGCGGTCGCAGAACCTCGCCGAGAAGGCCGTCGCCGACGGGTTCTGGGAACGGGAGATCACTCCGGTCACCACGCCGGACGGATCTGTCGTCAGCAAGGACGACGGACCGCGTGCCGGTGTGACGCTGGAAGGGGTCGAGGGACTGAAGCCGGTCTTCCGGCCCGACGGGCTGGTCACCGCGGGGAACTGCTGTCCGCTCAACGACGGCGCGGCAGCGCTGGTCATCATGTCGGACACCAAGGCGCGGGAGCTGGGGCTGACGCCGCTGGCCCGGATCGTCTCCACCGGTGTCTCCGGGCTTTCCCCCGAGATCATGGGGTACGGGCCGGTCGAGGCCAGCAAGCAGGCGCTGGCCCGTGCGGGCATGTCCGTGGGCGACATCGACCTGGTCGAGATCAACGAAGCCTTCGCGGCCCAGGTCATCCCCTCGTACCAGGCGCTCGGCATCGACCTTGACAGGCTCAATGTCAACGGCGGTGCCATCGCCGTCGGCCACCCCTTCGGGATGACCGGCGCGCGCATCACCACGACGCTGCTCAACTCCCTGCGCTGGCACGACAAGCAGTTCGGCCTGGAGACGATGTGCGTGGGCGGCGGTCAGGGCATGGCGATGGTGCTGGAGCGCCTCAGCTGACCCCGAAGCGCCCCCAGGATGTGATTTATCCCCTGGGGGCGCCGCGTTCCCCCTGTTCACGGAGGGGGAAGCCAGAGAGGTCACTGTTCACCTCTGTCCTATTCACGGCGTTTGGCCTTACGGTCGACACGCCCTCCCAGGGAAGCTGCGACCACAGGATTCGGGGGGCTCGATCGGAAACGGGAGTACGTCAGTGAGCGCCATATCCCTCATCCTGCTCGCGACCGCGGTCAGCGCCACGGTCGTGGGCGGCGCTGCCCTGCACACCGCGCGTGGGCTGCGCCGCCAGCTCCGCACACTGAGCGCCGAGTGCACGGGCACCGTGCCGCACGCGCGTACCGCGGAGGAGATACGGACGGTCGTCGTCGAGGCGCTCGCCGAGGAACGGGAGCGCGAGCTGGCCGAGGCCCGTGCCTTCTGGGCCGCGCAGGACGGCGACGCGGACGACGGTGCGCTGCTGGCGGGCCACGGCACGGAGTACGAGGTCGCTCCCGGGCTGGACGCCAAGCTGTTCGACGCCGTGCTGGAGGGCCAGGTCGATGATGAGACGCTGGCCGGTCTGCGGGACCTGCGCGACCGCGGCGTGCCCGAGGCGGGCGTCTTCGTGCCGCGCCAGTACGGGCGCGAGAATGAGCCCGCGCTCAACTCGGACGCCGAGCCCATGGCGGACGAGAACAGCGGGGAGGCCGGTTCCGAGCCGTCGGAGTCGTCAGAGCTGACCGCGGCGCGCCGCCGGCACCCCTCGCAGCCCGACTTCACGCTCAACGGCGAACCCGCTGTGCCGGGACAGGCACCGTCGAGCGCGCCGGCCGTTCCCGATCACGAACGAACGGTGGGGCGGCTCGCAGAGCTGGCCGAGGCCCGTACCGCGCTGACAGACGTCCGGCAGGGGCCGTTGGGCACGCTGGACGTCTACCTCTTCGAGGACGGCACCACCGTGTGCCTCTCCCCGGGCCACCGCGAGACCGCGGGGCGGCTGTGCGCTGCCCTGCGGCAGGGCGACGTTCCCTATCTGATGGGTGGCTCCAGCGTCTCCGGGGCCTACGCCCTCACCTTCGCCTACGGCGAGGGCCGTACCGCCTACTTGCTGGCAGACCGCGTCATCGCGTCCTAGCGACGGCGTCGGCGACACGGCGGGCGCCGGCCTCGACGAGGTCGACGGCGGAGGTCAGTTTCTCGCCCCCGTCGTCAACTCCGCGCAGAATTTCCGCCAGATCGTGTCCCGCCACGGCCAGCTGGTCCCCCACCGCGAACAGACCCGCGTCCGGCAGCTCCCGCGGCACCCGTCCGGGGAACTCCAGCCGCTGCGCCCGGAGGGCCAACTCGCGGGCCAGGGCCAGTCCTTCGGCCGCCGCTCCCCGGCGCAGCGCGCTCTCCGGCAGCGTCCGCAGTCGGTCGCTCAGCGATCTCACGGCGGTGATCAGCAGGGTCGTATCGGGCACATTGCAAGCGTATGCGCCCCCCATGGACTGTTGCCAACGCTCCCGCACTCAGGCACCTTGGCGTGAAGGACTCCAAAAGGCAGCGTCCGGAGGCGCCGATGTCCCAGATCTTCTCCGCAGAAACCCACCGGAACATGCTCACCCGCATCCCCCAGTGCACCGGTCGTGAAGTGTCCGACTGGCTCCGCACGGTCGACGAAGGCCCGTCCCTCTTCCGCTTCGAGGAGAAGGTGAGCTGGCTTCGCGGCGAGCACAACCTGGCCTACGGCCACGCCAAGGCCATCATCCACGAATACGATCTGCGGCGCGCTGCGCGTCACCTGTAGTCCCGGCATCCGCATCCTCCACCTACCACACCGACCGCACCGACACATGCCGAAGGGCCCGTGAGGCAGTCACCTCACGGGCCCTTCGCTGTGCGTCAGTCGTTCCCTTGCAGGATCGCGATCAGGCGCAGGAACTCCATGTAGATCCACACCAGGGTCAGGGTCAGGCCGAAGGCGGCCAGCCAGGACTCCTCGCGCGGAGCACCGTAGGAGATGCCGTCCTCGACCTGCTTGAAGTCGAGCGACAGGAACAGGGCGCCGAGGATGATGCCGACGACGCCGAAGATGATGCCCATCGTGCCGCTGCGGAAGCCGAGGCCGTCACCGCCGCCGAAGACCGAGAACAGCAGGTTCACGCCCATCAGCAGGATGAAGCCGACCGCGGCGACCATCGTGAAGCGCACGAAGCGCCGGTTCACGCGGATGATCCGCGTCTTGTACATCACCAGCGTCGCGGTGAAGACCGCCATGGTGCCCAGCACGGCCTGCATCGCCGCACCGCTGGCGTAATGGGTGTCGACGAAGTTACTGATCGCCCCGAGGAACAGGCCCTCGAAGGCGGCGTAGGCCAGGATCAGCGGCGGCATCGCCTTCCGCTTGAACGCCTGTACCAGCGCCAGCACCATCGCCACCAGACCCGCGCCGATGGCAAGCCCCAGCGACAGATCGGTGATCCAGGCCACAGCCGCCATGACGACGACGAGGCCCACCGTCATTCCGGTACGGGCGACTACGTCGTCCATCGTCATCGGCCGCGTCTGCGGCGGGGCCGCGGGCGGAGCGCCGTACGGCTGCCCCGTCGTCTGCGGCTGCTGCTGGGCGTACGGGTTGCTCACATTGGGGCTGTTCGCGTACGGGTTCCCGGCCTGCGGCTGCTGCCCGGCGTTGAAGCCGGCATAGCCGCCCGTGCGGCTGAACCCCCGTCGCGAGAAGACCGGGTTGCTGCTCCTCATCTCACTCCTCCATGGCGGCACTACCTAGAGACCTAGCCTTCAGAGTAATGCTTTAGCAAAACCAGCAGTCAGCACGCTACTCCTGAGTCAAGAACGAAGGAAATCAACTCCTGGTTCCGTCTTCGTTCCGTTCTGGTCCCGGCCGGCGCCGGATTCACCCCAGGGTGTGGCCGGTGGTGGCGTCGACGTGGCCGGGAACCGGGTCGTGGCGGTCACCGACGGTCGATGTGCCGGTGGGCTCGAACATCAGGATCGACGCGCCGCCGGCGGCGGAGGGCTTGTGTTCCACGCCACGGGGGACGACGAAGACGGACCCCTTGCCGAGCACGACGGTCCGTTCCGCGTCCGCCTCGCGGAGGGCGATGCTCAGCTCCCCGTCGAGCACCAGGAAGAACTCGTCGGTGTGCTCGTGGCTGTGCCAGACGTGCTCGCCCGCCACCTTCGCGACGCGGATGTCGTAGTCGTTCATCTGGGTGACGATGCGCGGGCTCCACAGCTGCTCGAAGGTGGCCAGAGCGCCGTGCAGATCGATGGGTTCGCCGGTCATGACGTCATTGTCGGCCCCGCCGGCCGGGGTTGGCCAGTGCCCGGGTGACAGGGTCAGCGGCCGGCCGGGGACGGGTCCGGGTTCCCCGTGGGCATGGCCGGGTGGCGGCCGAGCAGGAACACACCGCCGACCGCCGCGCCCAGCCCGGCGATCACCCCGACCAGCGCCACCGGAGTGACCCGTACGGTGTCGCCCAGGAAGCCGATGCCGCAGGCGATCCCGGCCAGCGGTTCCGCCGCCGTCAGCGACGGCAGCGACTGCCGCAGCGGCCCGGCCTCGAAGGCGCTCTGCACGAGCACCAGACCGACGACGGCGAGGCTGATGATGACGTAGGGCTGCCAGCTCGTGGCCAGCCCGGAGACGCCTGATCTGTTGATGACGTGGCTGGCGTCACGGGTGAGGGCGTCCTGGAGTCCGTAGAGCACGCCTGCCGCGCCGGCCAGCAGCGGGGGTTCGTTCATCAGCTTCAGGTGACGGGCGATCAGGACCATCACCAGGGCCACCCCCACCACCCCGCCGATGACCAGCCAGTGCCGCAGCGCGCTGATCTGAGCGTCATCGCCGCCGGCCGGGTGGCCCGCCACCATGAAGAGACCCACTCCCCCGCTGAGCAGCACCACGCCGGCCCAGCCGGACAGGCCGAGCCGCTGGCCGCTGAGCCAGCGGGCCAGCGCCATCGCGAACAGCAGGTTGGTGGCCAGCAGCGGTTCGACCCGCGAGACGTCCCCCATCCCCAGTGCCAGCGCACTCAGGATCTGACCGATCACCATGAAACCGATCCCGGCCAGCCACCGCGGCACCTTCATCAGGTCCAGCAGCAGCCGGAAGGTGAGCAGGTCGGCGAGCGGTGCCTTGGCGGCGGCGTCCTGCTGGAGCACGAACCCCAGACCCAGGAAGCAGGCCCCGACCAGGCCGTACACATAGACCATGATCGGTATGCCCTCCACGCCGCCGGTTCGGGCCACCAGCATCCCCCACCGGTACGGCTCCAGGCGGCGTACGACGCCGCGACACAGCGGGTTGTCACACCTACCGCTTCATCACGGATTCGGTGCGGAACGGCTCTCTTGTCCGGAAAGTACCTCCTAGACGGGGCGGGGACGGTCATAAACGGAACTCATTCGAACTGACCTCTTGTGGTCCGGCGGCGCGCATCGAATACTCCCTTCAGCGCTTGTCAGGGTCACGGCAGATCACGAGTCCGCCGTGAGGCTGGCTGCGCCTCACGGGCCCGCTTGCTGAAGCGGACCCCCTGATTCCCCTCTTGGAGGAAGAAGTGAGGATCAAGCGCACTACCCCCATCAGCGGCACCAAGAGGCGCACCCGGCTGATCGCCGTCGCCTCCGGAATGGCAGCCGCAGCGGCGTTGACGGCACCGGCCGTCGCCGCCGAACGCCCCGCCTCGTTCAGCGCCTCCCAGCTCGCCGCGGCCGGTGACGCGGTACTCGATGCCGATGTCGCGGGCACCGCGTGGCACGTCGACAAGAAGAGCGACAAGCTCGTCGTCGCCGCCGACAGCACCGTTTCGCGCGCCGAGATAGCGAAGATCAAGAAGGAGGCCGGTGCCGACGCCGGCGCCCTCAAGATCGAGCGCGCCCCCGGCAAGCTCAGCAAGCTCCTCGCCGGCGGCAACGCCATCTATGGCGGTGGCTTTCGCTGCTCGCTCGGCTTCAATGTCCGCAGCGGCAGCACGTACTACTTCATCACCGCCGGCCACTGCACCAACAGCGCGTCGAACTGGTACACCAACTCCTCCCAGACCACCCTGATCGGCCCGACGGTCGGGTCCAGCTTCCCCGTCAACGACGACGGCATAGTCCAGTACACCAACGGTTCGATCACCCACCCGGGCACCGCCGGCGGTACGGACATCACCAACGCGGCCAACGCCTTCGTCGGCATGGCCGTCACCCGCCACGGCAGCACGACCGGCACCCACACCGGCAGCGTCACCGGTCTGAACGCCACCGTCAACTACGGCGGCGGCGACGTCGTCTACGGCATGATCAAGACCAACGTGTGCGCGGAGCCCGGAGACAGCGGCGGCTCCCTGCGTTCAGGCAGCAGCGCGGTCGGCCTGACCTCTGGCGGCAACGGCAACTGCACCACCGGTGGCACGACGTACTTCCAGCCGGTCACCGAAACGCTGAGCGCGTACGGCGTGAGCGTGTACTGATCGGTTCCGGCCGACAGCGGAGTCGGCGGCGCAGCCGGCACCACAGCTGAACGTGGCCCTCGCCCGAGTCGACCGGGCGGGGGCCACCGCGTTCCACCGAAGCCGTCGGCGGTGCCACCGGCCTGGGGTCAACTCCGTTGTCCCCGGAACGGATTCGGACGAATCCGTTCCACTACACCCGCAGGTTTCGCGGTTGCCAAATCCGGCACATCGGCCCGTCCCGTCTGCTTAGCGTGGAGGGCATGAGTCTGATGACCGAGGGAGCGGCACCCGGACCCGTACGGTTCTACCTGGCCTGTGACGACCTGAGCTGCCCCGCGCTGGCGGTGTTCGACCTCGTGATCGACGAGCCTCCGCCGCCGATCGAGGACGACCTCTTCGGGCACATCCTGCACAGCAGTTCCCGTGCCGCCCCCTACATCGCGGAGCAGGGCTGGACCTTCACCCAGGGAATCGGCTACTGGTGCCCGACCTGCTCCACGCCCCCCTCGCAGCGCCCCGCCCCGCCCAAGCCCGTCCGCCGCACCACCGGACGACGCGCCCGCCGGGACCCCAGGGGACCCCAGTAACGGCATGGCTCCGGTCTCGCCAGGACAACGCTGACCTGCACGGACGCGGCAGGGGAGCCACCGGTGCCCCTCTGCGCTTGTGTCCGCTCCACTCTGGCTCGACCCTGGAGGGAAACGTATCCGGGCTGGATTGGTGCCATGAACGCGTGGAGCGCGGCCGAGACCATCGACTTCCGTGGACCACTCGACGTCACGAGTGCGGCCACGGTGCTGCTCGACAGCGACAACGTGGTCATCGGCTGGAGCGAGGCGGCCGAGGAGCTCTTCGGCTACGCCCCACACGAGATCCTGGGCCGGTCGCTGGAGACGCTGATGGTGGGCCGGTCCTCCCCGGAGCCCGCGCTGATCGCGCTGCTCGAACGGTCCGTCGGCCCGACGTGGCGCAGCGAGGCCCGTATCGCACGCCACCGGGACGGCCACCCGCTGGAGGTGGCGACGACCATCTACGCGATGACCGGCGGCGAGGGCGCCTCGCCGCAGATCATGGTGGCCGCCGGCCTGGAACCGCTGCGTTCCTGGGAGGCCCACCAGGCCATGCTCCGCGGACTGGCGACGCAGTCCCCCATCGGCCTGGGCATCTACGACACCGAGCTGCGCCTGACCTGGGCCAATGTCACCTATCAGGCAGAAATAGAGCAGCAGTTCGGTGACGATTACACCGGCAGGCGCGTGAACGAGCTGTACGCCGAGGGTGAGGTGCTGTCCGAGGGCTACCCGGGCACGCTCGAAGAGATCATGCAGAACGTGATCGACACCGGTGAACCGGTCTTCGGTGTGCTCTACCAGGCCCGCCCGCCGGCCGACCCGGAGCACGACCACGTCTGGTCCTGCGCGTACTACCTGCTCAAGGACGCGGACGGCCACGTGATCGGCGTGTGCGAGGACGCGCTCGACATCACCGAGCGTTACCGGGCGGAGCAGCGGCTGGCCTTGACCGTGCGGGCAGGCGTCCGCATCGGTACCACGCTCGACATGGTCACCACGGCCAGGGAGATCGCCCAGGTGGTCATCCCCGCTTTCGCCGACACGGTGACGGTGGACCTGGTCGCCGGGGTGCTGGAGGGCGAGGAACCACGCCCGCAAGGGGAGACGCCCGCGCTCGTACGGGTCGTCGAACGCTTCGCCACCCCTGACGCGCGGGCCGACAGCGAGGACGCCCCCTCCTCGGGGCCGCACCCGATCGAATACGGGCGGGGCTCGCCGCAGCTGGCCTCGCTCTCCGCCCGTAAGGCGGTCATCGTCGACCGGCACGTCGAACCGGCCGGCGGCGTTACGGAGGAGGCCACTGACGCGGGCGCGGACACGGCCGCTGGTACGGGCGGAAGTACGGGCGCGGACATGGGCGCGGGTACGGGCGGACCCGAGGCCCACTCCATCCTCGCCGTCCCCCTCCGCGCCCGGGGCACCACCATGGGGCTGGTCACCTTCATGCGCTGCGAGAACCCGGCCCCCTTCGACAACGACGAGCTGACTCTCGCCAACGAGCTGGCGACCCGTACCGCACTGTCGATCGACAACGCCCGCCGGTACACGCGGGAGCGCGCCTCGGCCCTCACGCTGCAGCGCAACCTGCTGCCCCGCGGGCTGCCCGAGCAGTCCGCCGTCGAGGTGGCCCACCGCTATCTGCCCGCCGACGTCGGGCTGGGCGTCGGCGGTGACTGGTTCGACGTGATCGCGCTGTCCGGGACCCGGGTGGGCCTCGTCGTCGGGGACGTCGTGGGGCACGGCGTGAACGCCGCCGCGACGATGGGGCGGCTGCGCACCACGGTCAGGGCCCTGGCCCGCCTGGACCTCTCCCCGGACGAACTGCTCTCCCGGCTGGACGACCTGGTCCTGCAGGGCGCGGAGGAACAGGATCCCTGGACCGGCCCGAACACCGAACAGGCCGTGGGAGTGGCCTGCCTCTACGCCGTCTACGACCCGGTCTCCCGGCTGTGCACCGCCGCCCGCGCCGGCCACCCGCCGGCGGCCAGCGTCAGCCCCGAGGGCCACTTCTCTCTCCTCGACATCCCGCCCGGCCCGCCCCTGGGAGTGGGCGGCCTGCCCTTCGAGCCCTTCGAGATCTACCTCCCCGAGGGCAGTCTCCTCGCCCTCTTCACCGGCGGACTCGTCCAGGACCGCGACCGCGACATCGACATCGGAGTGGCCACCCTGAAGGGCATCCTCAGCGACCGGGAGAGCTCGCTGGAGGAGCTGTGCGACCGGGCGCTGAGCGAGCTCCAGCCGCAGGGGCCGACCACCGACGACGCGGCGCTGCTCCTGGCGCGTACGCACGAACTGGGCGCCGACCAGGTCATCGGCTGGGAACTGACCGCCGAGCCCAGCGCCGTCTCCCGTGCCAGGGCGCTGGCCCTGGAACAGCTCGTCGAATGGGGCCTGGACGAGCTGTCGTTCACCACCGAACTCGTCGTCAGCGAACTGGTCACCAACGCCATCCGGCACGCCACCGGCCCCGTCTACCTCCGCCTCATCCGGGACCGCAGCCTGCACTGCGAGGTCTCCGACAAGGGCCACACCTCGCCCAACCTCCGGCACAGCGCCACCGACGACGAGGGCGGCCGCGGCCTGTTCATCGTCGCCCAGATCGTCCAGCGCTGGGGCACCCGCTACACGGCCTCCGGCAAGACGATCTGGACCGAACAGGCCCTGCCCTAGGAGGCTTCCCACCGGGCTCGGGCGGACCGTTCGGCCCGTCGCAGCACGATCAGGGCGGCGAGTGCCCCCGCGACGTTGAAGCCGGTGGCGACGAGCGATCCCCGCTGGAACCCTTCGGTGAACGCCGTCGGTCCGGGCATGCCGGTGCCTTGCACCTGGCGGGCGGTGGCGATGGCCACCGAGGCCACGATCGCGGTCCCCAGTGCGCCACCGATCTCCCTGGCGGTCTCGACCATGCCGCCGGCCAGACCGCTGACGTTCTTGTCGATGCCGATGAAGGCCGCCACCTGAGCGGCGACGACGGACAACCCCACACCCACACCTACGAGGACGAAGCCGGGGAAGAGATCCGTCCAGTACGCGGCGTCCGCCGGGACACGGGCGAGCAGGAGCATTCCGATCGCCGAGGAGCTCTGCCCGATGACAAGCGTCCAGCCGGCGCCCAGCCGGACAAGCAGCCGGGGTGCGGGACCCGCGGAGACGACGACCGCTGTCACCGCCATGGAAAGGTATGCCACCCCCGTACGCAGCGCGGAGTAGCCGAGCACCTGCTGCATCAGCAGGGATGCCTGGAAGATCGTCGCGAAGAACGCCGCGAACGCGAGCCCCGCGACGAGGTTCGCGGCGTTGAGCGTCGGCACACGGAACATCCGTGGTGGCATGAGGGGGGCCGACGAGCGGTGCTCGATCACGACGAAGATCACGATGACGGCCAGCCCGGCAGCCAGGAAACCGAGCGTGGTGGTGGAGGTCCAGCCGTAGTCGACGCTCTTGTTGATGGCGTACACCACCGCCAACAGCCCGCCCGTCACCGTCACGGCGCCGCCGACGTCGAATTTTCCTCGACGGATTCTCTCGTCGGCCGGAATGTATTTCACCATCAGGGCGACGAGGCCGAGGCCGACCGGAACGTTGATGTAGAAGATCCAGGCCCAGCCGGGGCCCGCCGTCAGGGCCCCGCTGATCACGACGCCGACCGACGCCGCGCTGGCCCCCACGCCGCCGAAGACCCCCAGGGCCTTGTTCCGCGCCGGGCCCTCCGGGAACGTGCCGGCGAGGATCGCCAGCGCCGCAGGGGCGGTCAGCGCCGCGCCCACGCCTTGGGCACCTCGGGACAAGACCAGCTGTACGAACGATTCGGCCAGGCCGGCGGTGAGGGAGGCGGCGGTGAACAGGCCGAGCCCGGCGAGCAGCACGCGTCGTCGCCCGAGCAGGTCGCCCGCTCGTCCGCCGAGCAGCAGCAGGCCGCCGAGCATGAGGCCGTAGGTGATGACGACCCACTGCAGATCCGCCTGCTTCAGCCCGAGATCGGCCTGGATCGACGGCAGGGCGACGTTCACGATGGCGATGTCCAGCGTGACCATGAACTGTGCGCCGCAGACGAGCGCGAGGATCACCCCCGGCCTGAGACTGCCGCGGGGGGACGGTGCAGCGACCGCTTCTTCGACCATGCCGGTACGACCGTGGCCCGCCCGGAAAGTCATTGCGACGACCGTCCTGCTCCACGAAGGGGTTACCCCTGGACGCCGAACGGCGCTGCGCCCGCGTCCGCCTGACGGTGATCAGCCGCGCGGAGCATCTGTTGCCCGCGGGGCGGCGGGAGTGGGGCGGCCCATGCCCAGGCGGCGGCCCATACCGCCCATCGCCTGCGACATCCGGGACGGGAGAGCGTCAGGGGCGGGGATGGTCACCGGCCGCACGCGGCCGTTGTGGAGGGCGGAGATCAGCCAGCCGTGCTCGGTGCGAACGACCACGAGGGTCTGCCGCGACAGGCGCCGCCGGGGCAGCTCGGACCGCCACGGCATCAGCACCGATGCCGTGGCGTGTACGACGGCGACGTCCGCGGTGACGTAGCGGATCG
>NZ_JBOHCV010000029.1:0-4957 GCF_050698815.1 Streptomyces sp. | reverse complement strand
TAGGAGCAGTCGCCCGAGCCGCCCGACGTCGTCCCCTGCGCCTGACTGCCGGAGATGAAGGAGCCGCCGGAGTCGCCCGGTTCGGCGCACACCGAGCTGCGGGTCAGCCCGCGCACCGTGCCCTCCTGGTAGGTGATGGTGACGTCGTGCTGCTCGATGGTGCCGCACCGCCAGCCGCTGGTGGAGCCGGAGCGGCAGACGGAGGAGCCGACGGGCACCTGCTGCGACCCGGACACCGTGACGTTCGCGCTGCCGGGGCCCTTCACGTACGGCCGGGCGATCCAGTTGCTGTTGACCTCCACCCAGGCGTAGTCGTTGCCCGGGAACGAGGCGGCCCGGACGGTGCCCTGGGCGGCCCGGTTGTGACCGGTCGTCAGTGCTCCCGCATCCCCGCAGTGCCCCGCCGTGATGAAGCCCTCCCGGCTGCCCTGGGTGACGGAGAAGCCGATCGAGCAGCGGGTGGCGCCGTTGATGTAGTACGCGTCGCCGCCCCGCAGGTCCTCGGCGTAGGTACGGGGCCGCTCGGCGGACCGCGTCACCCGTACCAGCTCGGTGGACGCACCGCTGCGGGCGAGGAACGCCTTCGCGGCGGCGGGTTCGCCCGCTCGTACGACCACGCTGTTGCTCCGCACGTCCACCGACCAGACCGAGGCGCCGCGCTGTGCCCGCGACCGCGTACCGGCCGACCGGTCCAGAGCGCTCTTGGCGGCGTCGAGCTCGGCGAGGCTGTGCGGGACCAGCGCGGCGTCGGCACCGGCGGCGACGATGTTGGCGGTGTCGCTCAGGTCGGTGGTGGCCACGACCAGCCGCGCGGTGGGCCCGGTCACCCAGGCGCCCCCGTAGCGGGAACCGAGCTGCTCGCGGAGGGACTTCTCGAGGGGCACGGCACGCTGCTCGTTGGTGATTCTGGTCCTGGCGTCCTCGGCGCTGATGCCCAGGTCCCGGCTGACCGCCTTCAGCATGCCGGGGGCGATCTCGGGGACGGGCCCGACTGCGGCCGGCGGGGGCGGGGAGGGTTCGCCCGCGGCGGCGGGCAGAGCGCCGAGAGCGAGTGCGCCGATGGCCAGGGCCGTACCGGCCAGGACGGGAACCTTACGTGGCATGGCGCTCTCCTCGTGTCGCTGCTGCGGGTCGCGCGGGAATGGCCGGCCCGAGCCTCAGCGTCCGGCCGCTGCCAGGCGGGCACCACCGCTGGCAGGACCAGATGGAGGAAATGGCGCGGCGTCCGCACCCGGACGGTCGATCAAGACCGGGTACGGACGCCGCGTGGCACCAGCTGTTACTGCGGGGGCATCAGGACGGTGTCGATGATGTGCACGGTGGCGTTGGCGGTCTTGACGTTGCCGCAGCCCACGGACGCCTTGTCATTGACCTTGTAGGCGTCGCCGGAGCCCGCGGTGGTGAGCTTGGCCTTCGCCAGCGTCGGGTAGGAGCCGTCGGCCAGCTTCTCCTTCGACAGCGGCTCGCCCACGACGTGGTAAGTGAGGATCTTGGTGAGCGTCTTCTTGTCGCTCAGCACCTTGTCCAGGTCGGCCTTGGGGATCTTCTCGAAGGCGGCGTTGGTCGGCGCGAAGACGGTGATGTTCTCCGAGCTGTTCAGGGTGTCGACCAGACCGGCCTTCTTGACCGCGCTGACCAGGGTGGACAGCTCGGGGTTGTTGCTCGCGGCGGTGGCGACCGGGTCCTGTGCCATGCCCTGGAAGCTGCCCTTGCCGCTCTTCGGCACGGACGCGCAGACGGGTCCGAACTCCCCGCTCGCCGTGTCCTTCTCCTCCGGCTTGGACTCCTTCGGAGCGGAGGACTTCTTGCTGTCGGAGGACTTCTCGCCTCCGCTGTCGCTCGAACAGGCGGTGATGCCCAGCGGCAGCAGTGCCACAGCGGTGACGGCGACGGCGGTGCGGCGGATACGGCTGGTGTTCATGGAGTCTCTCCTGAGAGATGGGAATCGGTGCAGGGAACTCCGCAGCGGAGCCCTGGTGTTGGGGTTGTCGGATTCGAGCCCGGTCCGGGCTGTGTGGTCCGTTGCGGCGCGGCGCGGTTCGCCGCCGCGCGTCGCGCTCCGGGGTCAGGTCACGTTGACCACCACCGAGTGACGTCCGGTGGCGCCGTCGGGTACGGTCCCGACGCGCTCGGCGGTCTGAGTCTCGCCGTCCCGGTCCGTGGCGCGCACCTCAAGCTGGTGGCGCCCGGAGGTGGCGGGCCACTCCCACATCCACTGCCGCCAGGTGTCGCGGCTGTCCTCCTCGGCCAGCCGGGCGGTGCGCCAGGGGCCGTCGTCGACCCGTACCTCGACCCGGTCGATGCCCCGGTGCTGGGCCCAGGCCACTCCGGCGATCCGTACGGTGCCGGGCTTCAGGTCGGCGAGCGGTTTGGGCGTGTCGATGCGGGACTGGGTCTTGACGGGCGCCTCGCGCGCCCAGTCCCGCTTGACCCAGTACACGTCGTAGTCGTCGAAGGTGGTCAGCTCCAGGTCCACCAGCCACTTGCAGGCGGACACGTAGCCGTAGAGGCCGGGGACGACCATCCGGACCGGGAAGCCGTGGGTGAAGGGCAGCGGCTCGCCGTTCATGCCGATGGCGAGCATCGCGTCCCGGCCGTCCATGACCGTCTCGAGCGGGCTGCCCAGCGTCATCCCGTCCTGGGAACGGGCCACCAGCTGGTCGGCCTTGCCGCCCCTGGACGGCGGCCGCACACCCGCCTCGCGCAGCAGCCCGGCAAGCGGTACGCCCAGCCAGTTCGCGTTACCCGCGTAGGAGCCGCCGACCTGATTGGAGACGCAGGTGAGGGTGATGTGCCGCTCGATCAGCTTCCGGTTCAGCAGATCCGCGAAGTCCAGCGTCACGGGCCGCCGCACGCCGGTGCCGTGGATGCGCAGCTTCCAGGTGGAGGCGTCGATACGGGGCACGGTCAGTGCGGTGTCGACGCGGTAGAAGTCCTGGTTGGGCGTGATGAACGGGTCCACACCGTCGATCCCCAGATCGGCGCCGCGCGGTACGGGCGCGGCCCGTGAGGCGGGTGCGGGCAGGTTGACCGCGGCGCGGGAAGCGGCGGCCTCGGCACCGCGGGAGGCGTTGAGGCGGCGCCCGAAGATGCCGGCGCTCGTCGATCCGGCGACCACCACCCCGGCCGCCAGGGCGAAACCGCGCCGGTCGAAGGATGCCGGGACGGCCGACCGGGTGCCCGTCCCGTCGGGCAGGCCCGCCCCATCGGGTGCGCCCGCATCTCCGGCCGGCGCGGTGATCTCGGCCGCCGCGACTGGTGTGAGGCGGCCCGCCAGCAGATACAGCACTGCGGCTCCGGCGACCGCCCCCACGACCGAGGGGACCGCGTCCAGGGCGCCGGCGTCCGGGCGTTCCACCGCCGCGAAGGCGCCGACGATGCCGAAGACCCCCACCCCGGCCGCACCGGTACGCCGCCGGCGCAGTGCGAGCAGCCCCAGGCCGAGCGCGAACAGCACCAGCAGCGCCAGGATGCCTAGTTGCAGGGCGAGCTTGTCCTGGCTGCCGAAGGTGCGGATCGCGAAGTCCTTCACACCGGCCGGCGTACGGTCGATGACCGCGCCGCCGACCGCCGTGACGGGGCTCGACTCCGGTCGTACCGCCACCGACACCAGCTCCGCGACCGCCAGCGCCGCGAATCCCGCGAGCACTCCGCTGGTCGCACCCAGCGCACCGCGCAGCGCCCGCCGGGACCGGCCGGCCCCGGCAACGCCGGGCGCCGCCGGGCCGGTTGCCCTTGCGATCGTTTCTCGCTCTCCAGTCACATCCCGCATTCGTCGCTCGGCCGACGGCGGATTGGTGCGACATCCGAAAGAGTTGGTCTTCCGGTCAGCGGAGCGAAATGCCGGCCGCCGACCAATCCACCGTCCGACCGGCCCCGAATGGCACCAGAAGGGCACTGCGTGCAGGCGTACGGAAGGAGCGGCTATGGCCATCGACAGCGGCGCGGCCGTCGGAAGAACAGATCAGCGGCGCCGGATCGCCGTCATCGGTGGAGGCGTTGCCGGACTGACCGCCGCACATGTGCTCCGGCACACGGACGCGGTCTCGGTGTACGAGGCGGACGACCGGCTCGGCGGGCACGCCCACACCCACGACGTACCGTCGGCGGACGGTCGCGTGCAGCGGATCGACTCCGGCTTCATCGTGCACAACGAGCGCACCTATCCGCTGCTGTTGCGGCTCTTCCGCGAGCTCGGCGTCCGCACACAGGAGTCCGAGATGAGCATGTCGGTGCGATGCGAGGGTTGCGGCCTGGAGTACGCCGGCGCCCGTGGGCCGCGCGGCGTGCTCGCGCAGCCCCGCAGTCTCCTGCGGCCCCGCTATCTGCGGATGCTGGCCGAGATCCCGCGATTCCACCGTCAGGCGCGGCTGGTGCTGGCCGAGGAGGGCAGTCGGGACACCCCGACGGCGGTCGCGGTCTGCCGCCAGGCGGTCACCCTGGGGGAGTTCCTGGCCCGTGGCGGGTTCTCCTCCTACTTCGTCACCCACTTCATGACGCCGCTGGTCTCCGCGGTCTGGTCCTGCGCACCCGGTACGGCGCTGAGCTACCCGGCCCGCTACCTGTTCCGCTTCCTGGACAACCACGGCATGCTCAGCGTCGGTGGTTCGCCGTCCTGGCGCACAGTGACGGGCGGTTCACGCGAGTACGTCGAGCGCGTCGGCAAGCAGCTCGAGGCGGTCCACACCGCCACCCCCGTGCGGGCGGTGCGACGCTTCGCGGACGGCGCGGAGATCGTCACCGAGGGCGGCGCCACCCATCGCTACGACGCCGTTGTGCTGGCCCTGCACGCGGACCAGGCGCTGCGGCTGCTCGCCGACCCCACCGAGACGGAGCGCCAGGTCCTCGGCGCCTTCCGCTACTCCCGCAACCCCACGATGCTGCACACCGACGCCTCGCTGCTGCCGCGCGCCCGCGCGGCCCGCGCCTCCTGGAACTACCTGATGCCGTCCTGCCG
>NZ_JBOHCV010000028.1:0-12150 GCF_050698815.1 Streptomyces sp. | reverse complement strand
CCGGCTGATCCGCGCCGCCCGGCCGCGGCCGCCTGGCGCCACCGGCCGTGGACTGCGCGGCGACCATGGCGTGCGGGTCGTCGGGGATGCGGTCGCTGCGCCGCAGCCGCAGCACCACCGGGCCGGTCGGCCGCTCGTCGCCCACCGGGAGCGGGTCGCGCAGATAGACCAGGATCGCGTCGGAGTACGCGGGCACGCTCGCCCTGCACAGCCCCAGCACGGTCTCGTCCAGGTCCATGCCGCGTGCGATACGGCGGGTGGCGGCGCCGACGAAGCGCAGCCGGTCACCGCCGCGCCGCTCCCGCTCGGCGGCGTCGCTGTCGGGGGCTTTGCTGTCAGGGGCGTCGCTGTCAGGGGTGGCGGGACCGGTCCCGGGAGCGGCGCCGCGCGGCGGCGCGGGGTCGGCCGGTGCGTCGGCCCTGGCAGGGGAGGGCAGGCCGGCGGCGGTGATGCCGTCGGTGGACGGATGTGACACGGCACCGGTCTCCACGGTCGGGGGTTGGGACTGCTGCTCGGGTACGGCGCGGCCCGTGCCGCCCCCTGCCCTGCCGCGTGACGCTTCCGCGCGCGCCGGTCCGTGGCCTGACCCGCCGTTGGCGGCGGGTATGCCGACGGACGCCGTCGCGGGACCGTCCGTGGTGGCTCCCACGGGCGGGAGTGGCGGCCCGGCCGTACCGGTCGTCGCAGACTGCTGGTGCTCCGTCACGCGTTCGGTTTCCATCCATCCGGGGCTGCGCGCCGGGCGCTCGGCGCGCCCGGTGCGTGCGGCGCGCTCCGTGCCCGCGGGCTACGGGCGTCGTCGGCAATGCATAAAAAGCTGGATCTCGGGCGGCACATCCGTGCTGGCCGGGGCGTAGGCATAAGCATCCTCCCCGGCGATCTCGAAGCCCGCGTCGCGCACGACGCGGCGCAATTCGTCCCGCAGGTAGCCGGATACCCTGATCGTGCGGCCCAGGAACGGCAACGAGAAGTCATTCAGATCCGCCTCCACCATCGAGAGGGCCAGCGGGGCACCCTCCCGCAGCTGTCCGTGCAGCATGCGCAGCGCGTACGGAATCTCTTCCCGCGGCAGCATCAGCAGCGAGAAGAAGGCGGCGGCGCCGTCGAAGGGACCGAGCGCCTGGTCCTCCAGGTCGGCGAAGTCCAGTACGCGGAAGTCGCCGCCCGGCACATTCTCGCGGGCCAGTGCGACCATGCCCTCCGACAGGTCCACCCCGGTCACCAGATGCCCCGCTTCGGCCAGTTGCCGCGCGGTCGGCAGCCCCGTGCCGCAGCCCAGATCCAGGACCCGGGCACCGGCCGGCAACTGCCCGGTCAACCACGCACCGCCCGCGACCTGGCCTTCCTTGTGCGGGAAAGCGAGGTCGTACTGGTCGCCGATCGCGTCGAAGGCCTCCGCCTGTCCGATGCGGTCGATTCCGCGCCGGTCGAAGTCCCGATAAGCCCCCTCGGCCTTCGGCCTGGGGGGACCCCCACCCTCGGCTTTGGGCCCGGGGGAACCCCCACCGGCATTCGGCCTGGGGGGACCCCCGTCGGTCCGGTTCGAACTGCTCACGATCGATCTCCTCTCTGGCCGCGTGCCAAATCCCCGGGAGGGGAGCGGAGTTATTGCAGCAGTGCGCGCCTACGGAGGCTGATCCTACGTTTGCGGTACGGGGGCGCAGCAAGAGGGAACGGGAGGTCGAAGCGGGAGCGCAGTGCCGGATACACCCGGTACGTCCCGGCACGTCTCCTCATCGGTCCCAGTCCCGGGGCAGTCGCGGCACCGGCCAGTGCGGCTCCGGACGCCAGTTCTCCCAGCCGTCCCGGAAGGGCGAGTCCCAGTCGGCGATGCGCTCGACGGCCGCGCGGCCGGCCGCCCGTACCCGCGCGGCCAGCGCCTCGTCCACCAGACCGGCGTGCTGAGCGGCGGCGAACTCGTCCTCGTCCCGCCACTCCCACCGCCGGTCCGGATAGACCGCGATGTCGAGGAAGTGGTCCTCGGAGTCGATGCCGCCCGCCCAGCGGCGCCGTGGCTCCTCGAGGTTGACGTACCAGTTCTTGAACTGCCAGTCCCGCTCCCAGAACAGCCACACCGACCAGGGCTCCCCCGGCCGGGCCAGCTTCAGCACGCCCGTGCCGAACCAGCACGACAGGACCGTCCGGCGCGGCTTGGTGTAGCGGGTCGCCAGCGGCTCACGGTGTACGGGAGTGCCGTCCGCCAACTCCGGCTTGACGCAGACGGTGCCCGGCGCGACCCACGCGGCCAGCAGGTCGGGCGTGTCACGTACGACCGTGACGGGACGGCAGATGTGCGGGTGCCCGGCGCCGTTGGCGCGGTAACGCCACAGGATCTGGGTGCCGGGTGCCCAGTGCCCGGCGTCTCCCGCCGCCCGGCCCGCCCTGCCTGCCGTGGCGCCCGCCGTGGCCCCTGCCGTCTCCGCTGTCATGCGCAGATCCTAAGTGTTGGCCCGCTGCCGCAGGGCTCGTCAGGGATGGGTCATACGGAGGACGTCGAGCGCCTCGTCGAGCTGTTCGAGGGTGAGGTCGCCGCGGTCCACGTGGCCGGCGTCCAGCACCGCCTCGCGGATCGTCGTGCGCTCCGCGAGCGCCTTCTTGGCGACCGCGGCCGCGTTCTCGTACCCGAGGTACTTGTTGAGCGGGGTCACCACCGACGGCGAGGACTCGGCGTACTCCCGCGCCCGTTCGGCGTCCGCCGTGATCCCGTCGACGGTGCGGTCGGCCAGCAGCCGCGAGACGTTCGAGAGCAGCCGCACCGACTCCAGCAGGTTCTTCGCCATCACCGGCAGCATCACGTTCAGTTCGAAGTTGCCCGCCGCGCCGGCCGCGGCAACCGTCGCGTCGTTCCCGGTGACCTGCGCGGCGACCATCAGCACGGCCTCCGGGATCACCGGGTTCACCTTGCCCGGCATGATCGAGGAGCCGGGCTGGAGGTCGGGGAGGGCGATCTCGGCGAGACCGGTGCGAGGGCCGGACGCCATCCAGCGCAGATCGTTGGAGATCTTGGTGAGACCGACGCCGATCGTACGGAGCTGGCCCGAGGTCTCCACCAGCGCGTCCCGCGCGCCCTGCGCCTCGAAGTGGTCGCGGGCCTCGGTCAGCGGCAACCCGGTCGCGGCGGCGATCCGTGCGATGACGGCGGGCGCGAAGCCGGGCGGGGTGTTGATGCCCGTGCCCACGGCCGTACCGCCGAGCGGGAGTTCCGCGAGCCGGGGGAGTGCGGCGCGCAGGCGTTCGACCCCGTAGCGGACCTGGGCCGCGTAGCCGCCGAACTCCTGGCCGAGGGTGACCGGCGTCGCGTCCATCAGATGCGTGCGGCCCGACTTCACGACCGGGGCGAACTCGTCGGCCTTGCGGGACAGCGCCGCCGCCAGGTGTTCGAGCGCGGGGATCAGATCGGCGGTGACGGCGGCCGTCGCCGCGACGTGGATGGAGGAGGGGAAGACGTCGTTGGAGGACTGACTCGCGTTGACATGGTCGTTGGGGTGTACGGGCGCCCCGAGCCGTTCGGTGGCGAGGGTGGCGACGACCTCGTTCATGTTCATGTTGGAGGAGGTGCCGGAGCCGGTCTGGAAGACGTCGACGGGGAACTCGCCGTCCCAGCGGCCCGAGGCGACCTCCTCCGCCGCCTCCCGTACCGCCTCGGCCAACGCCGTGTCGAGCACGCCCAGTTCAGCGTTGACCTGGGCGGCCGCAGCCTTGATCCGGGCCAGCGCCTCGATGTGCGCGCGCTCCAGCCGCTGCCCGCTGACGGGGAAGTTCTCCACCGCGCGCTGCGTCTGCGCCCGCCACTTGGCGTGCGCGGGCACCTGGATCTCGCCCATCGAGTCGTGCTCGGTCCGGTACGTGTTGCTTTCGCTCATACTGCGCCTCCGAATGCGGCCCGGTGAACCGGTGGCCGGTCTGTGCCCACCCTGCCGCCCCCGGCGGCGGAATGCCCACAGCGGGTTCGTGAAGCCCGCGCTACGCGCCCGTGCGGACCGGGATCGAGGTGACGAAGGGTTCGGCGGGGCCGGGGTCGGTGAAGAAGTCGTTGCCCTTGTCGTCGACGACGACGAAGGCGGGGAAGTCCTCCACCTCGATCCGCCAGACGGCCTCCATGCCCAGCTCCTCGTACTCCAGCACCTCGACCTTCTTGATGCAGTCCTGTGCCAGGCGGGCGGCGGGGCCGCCGATGGAGCCGAGGTAGAAGCCGCCGTGGGCGGCGCACGCGTCGGTGACCTGGCCGCTGCGGTTGCCCTTGGCGAGCATGACCAGGGAGCCGCCGGCCGCCTGGAACTGTGCCACGTAGGCGTCCATCCGGCCCGCCGTCGTCGGGCCGAAGGAACCGGAGGCGTAGCCCTCGGGGGTCTTGGCCGGGCCCGCGTAATAGACGGGGTGGTCCTTGAGGTACTGCGGCATCTCCTCGCCCGCGTCGAGCCGTTCCTTGATCTTCGCGTGCGCGATGTCCCGGGCCACGACCAGCGTGCCGGTCAGCGCCAGCCGGGTCTTGACCGGGTGCTTGGTCAGCTCGGCGCGGATCTCGGCCATGGGGCGGGCGAGGTCGATGCGTACCGCGTCGTCGTTGGCGGCGCCCGCCCCCTCCGTCAGCTGCTCGTCCGTCGTCTCGGGCAGGAAGCGCGCGGGGTCCGTCTCCAGCTGCTCCAGGAAGACGCCCTCCGCGGTGATCTTCGCCTTCGCCTGCCGGTCGGCGGAGCAGGAGACGGCGATGGCGACCGGGCAGGACGCGCCGTGCCGCGGCAGCCGCACCACCCGCACGTCGTGGCAGAAGTACTTGCCGCCGAACTGGGCGCCGATGCCGATCTTCTGGGTCAGCTCGAAGACCCGCTCCTCCAGCTCCTTGTCCCGGAAGCCGTGTCCGGCGGCGGAGCCCTCGGCGGGGAGTTCGTCGAGGTAGTGGGCCGAGGCGTACTTCGCCGTCTTCAGCGCGTACTCGGCGCTCGTACCGCCGACGACGATCGCGAGGTGGTACGGCGGGCAGGCGGCCGTACCGAGCGAGCGGATCTTCTCCTCCAGGAACTTCATCATGCTCGCCTCGTTGAGCACGGCCTTCGTCCCCTGGTGGAGGAAGGACTTGTTGGCGCTGCCGCCGCCCTTCGCCATGAAGAGGAACTTGTAGGCGTCGCCGTCGGTCGCGTACAGCTCGATCTGAGCGGGGAGGTTGGTGCCGGTGTTCTTCTCGTCCCACATGGTCACCGGCGCCATCTGCGAGTAGCGCAGGTTGAGCTGGGTGTAGGCGTCGTAGACGCCGCGGGAGAGGGCCTCCTCGTCGCCGCCGGCGGAGAGCACCTGCTGGCCGCGCTTGCCCATCACGATCGCGGTGCCGGTGTCCTGGCACATGGGGAGCACGCCGGCGGCGGCGATGTTCGCGTTCTTCAGCAGATCGAGTGCCACGAACCGGTCGTTGGCGCTGGCCTCCGGGTCGTCCAGGATGCGGCGCAGCTGTGAGAGGTGTCCGGGCCGCAGGTAGTGCGAGATGTCGTGCATCGCCTCGGCGGCGAGCTTCCGCAGCGCCTCCGGCTCGACGTGCAGGAAGGTCCGCCCGTCGGCCTCGAAGGTGCGCACGCCCTCCGCGGTGACGAGCCGGTACGGAGTGGCGTCCTCGCCCAGCGGGAGCAGTTCCGTGTAGCTGAAGTCCGGGTGGGACGGACGGGGGCTGGCAGCCATCGGCGGGGTCTTCCTCTCGTACGGGCTCTCGACCGGGGGCACCCCCTGGTGTTCCCTGGGGGGCTCCCGGGAAGCGCGGGGGAGAAGCGCCCAGGGGAGAGCGCGTCACACAGCGTAGAACGCCGGAGGGGGACCGTGCGGGTGAGGTCGGCCTCAGTGGCCCGCTCCGCAGTGGTGCCCTCCGCGCACTAGTCGCGATCTATCGCGTTTGGGTAGGCTGCTCATGTGACTGACTCTCCGCTGGAAAAGAAGCCCGTGACCCCGGCGGCCGACCCCGCCAAGGCGGTCGACGTCTCCGTACGCGCCTCGGACGCCGACCGTGACCGGATCGCGGACATCCTCCGCGAGGCCCTGGCGGAGGGTCGGCTGGACGCGGCGGAGCACTCGGAGCGCATCGACGGCGTCTACGCCGCCAAGACCCTCGGCGAACTGGAGCCGCTGGTCCGCGACCTGCCCGGCAGCCGCCCGGCCGGGCATGCCGGCGCTGCTCCCGCGCCGCTCCCGTACGCGCAGGGCGGGACCTGCGGCAAGGACAATCTCGTCGCCATCTTCAGCGGCTCGGTCCGCAAGGGGCGCTACCGGGTGCCGAGGCAGATCAACGCCTTCGCCTGCTTCGGCGGTATCGAGATCGACCTGACCGAGGCGATCTTCGAGCAGCAGCATCTCCAGATCAACGCGACGGCGATCTTCGGCGGCATCGACATCCGGGTACCGGAGAACGTCACGCTCCGGCAGAAGGGTGCCGGGATCTTCGGCGGCTTCGAGGTGTACACCACAGAAGAGCCGGACGCGCACGCGCCGGTGGTGCTGGTGCAGGGGGCGGCGATCTTCGGCGGGGTCGAGGCGAAGCCCAAGATCGGGAAGCGGCTGCGCGATCTGCGTGACCGGCTGCGCAAGGAACTCTGAGGACTGCGAGCGAACTCCACGGGGCCGGGGCCGAGCCCCGGACGTATCCGTTCCTACGGTATGCATACCGGTGCACACAGCGGGTAGAGCCTGGGCATCGTCTCTCGTACGGCCGCAGCGCGAAAAGCCGTGCGCAGCAAGGCGGGTGAAGGCGAATCCCACCGTCGTCTCGTCAGGAGCAGACCGTGCTGCAACCGGTGCATCAGTCCCCGCAGGCAACCCCCACCATTCCCGCGCAGCGCTCGGCCGCGCGCGAGGACGAGACGGGGCCCTGGCATTCGGAGGCGGTCTGCCGCCGGGATGAAGCGGGACTCTTCTTCGCTCCGTCGAAGGAGCCCACGGCGGCGCGGCTCTCGCGAGAGCAGGCGGCGAAGCGGGTCTGCGCCCGCTGCCCCGTGATGGTCGAGTGCCGCGAGCACGCGCTGGTGCTGCCCGAGCCGTACGGCGTGTGGGGCGGACTCACGGCGGCGGAACGCCGTGTGGTCCTGGCCCGCCGACGCCGCCGCGAGGCGGCGACCGCCGCCACCGGCGAGGCGGCACCGGTCTCCAAAATCGCCTGACCCCTCGATCCCCGTGCCCCGGGGCCGTCGGCCCGGCCTTTTCGATGGCTCACGGCGAGGCCGGAGGCCACAGCTTCTCGCTGGTGGCCTCCCGCCCCGCCGCGTAACCCCGCCGAGGCGGGGTCGGGGGGTTCGTTGAGCCTCGGCTGTCCGCCGGAGTCGGCTAGCGTGCGCGGTCGAAGTCGACGGAGCTGTAGGCGCGCAGCTTCGACAGCTTGTGCGTCGAGTCGATCATCCGGATGGTGCCGGACTTCGACCGCATCACCAGCGACTCGGTGTAGGCCCGCTCGCCCCGGTAGTGCACGCCCCGCAGCAGGTCGCCGTCGGTGATGCCGGTGGCGACGAAGAAGACGTTCTCGCCGCTGACCAGGTCTTCGGTGTGCAGCACCCGGTCCAGGTCGTGCCCGGCGTCCAGGGCCCGTTGCCGCTCCTCGTCGTCCTTGGGCCACAGCATGCCCTGGATCGTGCCGCCCAGGCACTTGATGGCGCACGCCGCGATGATGCCTTCCGGCGTGCCGCCCACGCCCAGCAGCAGATCGACGCCGGTGCCCTCCCGTACGGCCATGATCGCGCCCGCGACGTCGCCGTCGGAGATGAACTTGATGCGGGCGCCCGCCTCCCGTACCTCCTTCACGATGCCCTCGTGGCGCGGCCGGTCGAGCAGGACGACCGTCACGTCCTCCGGGGTGCAGCCCTTGGCCTTGGCGATCCGCCGGACGTTGACGGAGGGCGGAGCCGTGATGTCCACGAACTCGGCCGCCTCCGGGCCGGTGACCAGCTTGTCCATGTAGAAGACCGCGCTCGGGTCGAACATGGCGCCGCGCTCGGCGACCGCCAGCACGGAGACCGCGTTGGCCATGCCCTTGGCGGCGAGCGTGGTGCCGTCCACGGGGTCCACGGCGACATCGCACTCGGCGCCCGTACCGTCCCCGACCCGCTCGCCGTTGAAGAGCATCGGCGCTTCGTCCTTCTCGCCCTCGCCGATGACGACGACGCCGTTCATCGAGACGGTCGAGACGAGGGTCCGCATGGCCTTGACGGCGGCGCCGTCCGCGCCGTTCTTGTCACCGCGGCCCACCCACCGGCCCGAGGCCATCGCGCCCGCCTCGGTGACCCGTACGAGCTCCAGGGCGAGGTTGCGGTCCGGGACCTCGGGGCTGACGTCGAGCGGGGGAGGGAGGTGGTGATGATCGGTCATCGGGGCACACCTTTCTGCGCGGCTGGAGCGACTGCCGGGCTACTGAGGGTGTCTACGAGGGTACCCAGCATCCCGGCAGAGTGAGCAGGGGGCCCTACGGATGAGCGCGTGAGTGCCGGGCCCGCCCGTCTCCGGAACGGGAGCGAGACCCGTCGGTCCGCCGGCCCCGGGCGTAAGGGACGATGGGGGCGTGGCAGCAGAAGCAGGCAAGCAGCGCGGCGGCAGGCAGACCGTACGGGGCATGGTGCCCTCGCTGGCGGTGGTCCTGCTCGCGGCCGGGGTCATCTACCTCTTCGTCCCGCACGACGCCGACCAGGACCCGGTCAAGCCCGTCAGCTACCAGGTGGAGCTGGCTTCCGCGCGGCGTGCGGCCCCCTACCCCGTGCTCGCGCCGGAGGGGCTGGCCAAGACGTGGCGGGCGACGTCCGTGACGTACGAGGGTGCCGGACCCGACGGAGCCACCTGGCACCTGGGCTTCATGACGCCGGACAACCAGTACGCGGCGGTGGAGCAGAGCGACGCCGCACGCCCGGTGAAGTTCACCGAGGACGCCACGCAGCGTGCCCGGAAGACGGCCAGGACGGAGCGGATCGACGGCCGCGAATGGCGGCGGTACGAGGGCGCCAAGTACGACGCGCTCGTACGCCAGGACACCGGGAAGCGCGGCCGGCACACGACCGTCGTCACCGGCACCGCGTCGTTCGCGCAGCTGCGGGAACTGGCCGCCGCGCTGCGACCGGGCGACGGTGACGGCAGTGACGGCGGCAATGACGGCGGCGCCCGGCAGGGCTGACCAGACCGTCCAAGGGGGACGACGGTCCGCCGTCAGCGCGCTTCCGTCAGGCCGCTTTCATCAAGCAGTGGGGTCGTCATCGTCCGCGACGCTGTCTGACTCCGCCTCCCCCTCTTCCTCCGCCGCCGCCTCGGCCTCCAGGACCGCGTCCAGCCGGGCCCGCGCCCCCTCAAGCCACTCCCGGCAGATCCGGGCCAGTTCTTCGCCGCGCTCCCACAGCGCCAGCGACTCCTCCAGCGTCGCGCCCCCGGTCTCCAACTGCTGAACGACCCGGACCAGTTCACCCCGCGCCTGCTCGTAGCTGAGCTCGGACCGCGCCGCTCCCGCGGTGCCGGCCGTGTCCGTGTCCGTGTCAGTGTCCGACGTCATGCGGCAAGCCTAAGCGTGTGGACCGACAGTGACGCCGAACTCCCCTTCCGCCACCCGGGCCCGCAGCTTGTCCCCCTCGGCCGTCTCCTCCGGCGCCCTGATCACCGTGCCGTCTTCCCGCCGGAGCACGGCGTAACCACGCTGGAGCGTCGCCGCCGGCGAGAGCGCGACGACGCGGGCACGCGTGTGCGTCAGCTCGTCCTCGGCTCGCTCCAGCCGGTGCCCCAGCGTGCGGCGGGCCCGTCCCAGCAGCGACTCGACCTCCTCCGCCCGGTCCGCGACCAGCGCGTGCGGGTCGGCCATCGCCGGGCGGCTCATGACCTCGGCGAGCCGGCCGGCCTCCCGGTCCAGAAAGCCGTTGATCACCCGGTACGCCCGCTCCCGCAGCTCACGCACCCGCTCGCGCTCCTCACCCACGTCCGGAACCGTGTCCTTCGCCGCGTGCGTGGGCGTGCGGGAGCGCAGGTCGGCCACCAGGTCGAGCAGCGGGGCGTCGGCCTCGTGACCGATGGCGGAGACGACGGGCGTACGGCAGTCGGCGACCGCACGCACCAGCCGCTCGTCGGAGAACGGCAGCAGGTCCTCCATGCTGCCGCCGCCCCGCGTCACGATGATCACGTCCACCTCGGGGTGCGCGTCCAGCTCCTTGATCGCCTCGATGAGCTGCGGCACGGCCCGTACGCCCTGCACAGCGGTGTGCCGCCGCTCGAAACGGACGGCGGGCCACCGCTCGTGTGCCGTGTGCAGCACGTCACGCTCCGCGTCCGAGGCCCGGCCGGTGACCATGCCGATGCGCTGCGGAAGGAAGGGGAGCGGGCGCTTGCGGTCCGCCGCGAACAGCCCCTCCGCCGCGAGCGACTTCTTCAACTGCTCCAGCCGCGCCAGCAGTTCACCGATGCCCACCGGCCGGATGTCGGCGGCGCGCAACGACAGCGTGCCGCCCCGCCCGTACCAGACCGGCTTGGCATGCACCACGACCCGCGCACCCTCGCCGATGACGTCCTTGACCCGGTCGAAGACGTCACGGAAGCACGTGACGCTGATCGAGACGTCACGCGAGGGGTCGCGCAGGGTCAGGAAGGCCATGCCCGCGCCCGGCCGGGGCGAGAGCTGAATGATCTGCCCCTCCACCCACACCGCGCCGAGCCGGTCGATCCACCCGCCGATCAGCCGGGAGACCTCACCGACCGGAAGCGGGGCCTCGGGGGAGGTGTTGAGAGCCATACGAGGAGGCTAGCGGCTGCCGCCGACAGCACGCTGGGTGCGAGGGGACGCCCCGCCGGGCCGCCCGGCTCGTCCCGGCAAGCGTGTTTCTGCCGACCGGCGCCCATTCGCCGGGGACCGCGCCCTTACGATGGGCGCATGTCTGCAACGCCCGCCCGCACGCCCGCCGCCGACAGCCCCGCCGACAGCCCCGCCGACAGCTCTGCCGTCAGCCCTGCCGAGCCGGACGCGCGTCGCCGTGTCCTGCTCGCCGCGCCCCGTGGCTACTGCGCGGGCGTGGACCGGGCCGTCATCGCCGTCGAGAAGGCCATCGAGCAGTACGGCGCACCGATCTACGTCCGCCACGAGATCGTGCACAACAAGTATGTGGTGAAGACCCTGGAGCGGAAGGGCGCGATCTTCGTCGACGAGACGACGGAGGTGCCCGAGGGCGAGATCGTGATCTTCTCCGCGCACGGCGTCGCACCGGAGGTCCACGAGGAGGCACGACGCGGCAAGCTGGCGACCATCGACGCCACCTGCCCCCTGGTGACCAAGGTGCACAAGGAAGCGGTGCGCTACGCGCAGGAGGACTACGACATCCTGCTCATCGGCCACGAGGGCCATGAGGAGGTCATCGGTACGAGCGGCGAGGCGCCCGAGCACATCACCCTCGTCGACGGCCCCGAGGACGTGGCGAACGTCGAGGTCCGCGACCCGGAGAAGGTCGTCTGGCTCTCCCAGACCACCCTTTCGGTCGACGAGACGATGGAGACCGTCGGCGCCCTGCAGGGCCGCTACCCCAATCTGCTCTCGCCGCCCAGCGACGACATCTGCTACGCCACCCAGAACCGGCAGACCGCCATCAAGCAGGTGGCCGCCGGAGCCGACCTCGTCATCGTCGTCGGCTCCAAGAACTCCTCCAATTCCGTCCGCCTCGTGGAGACCGCCCTCTCCCACGGCGCCCGCGACGGGCACCTGGTCGACGGCGCCGACGAGATCGAGGAGTCCTGGCTCGACGGCGTCACCACGGTCGGGCTCTCCTCCGGCGCCTCCGTACCGGACGTGCTGGTCGACGGGGTGCTGGAGTGGCTGGCCGAGCGGGGCTGGGAAGACGTGGAGATCGTCCAGCCGGTGGAGGAGCACATGCAGTTCTCGCTCCCGAAGGAGCTGCGCCGTGACCTGCGCGCCGAGGTGGGCCGGCCGACGGGCTGACGGCTCCGGTCCAGGCTCCGGTGTCTTCGCCGGAGCCGGCGCCTGCCGGGAGGACGGGCAGGTCAGATAGGTCAGAGGTCAGGCAGCGGTCACAGCACGCCGGCCTCGTCCTGCTCCGGCGCCTCCATGCCGGCGCGGGCACGCGCGGCCTGCGCCAGCAGTGCGAGCTTCCGTACGAACGCGACGAGCGTCGCCGCCAGCGTGCCCGCGTAGAGCCAGACCGCGTTGAGCGCCAGCGC
>NZ_JBOHCV010000027.1:0-4435 GCF_050698815.1 Streptomyces sp. | reverse complement strand
TGAGCGTGCCGAAGCGATCCTGGACGCGGCGTATGTGTGTTTCACGCGGCACGGGGTGCGGCGCACGACGATGGATGACGTTGCCAGGGAGGCGGGCATGTCCCGTCCGGCGGTCTACCAGTACGTGCGCAACAAGGAGGACGCCTTCCGCCGGCTGGCCCGACGGCTGCTCGATGCGGCTCTGGCCGACGCACGTACCGCGCTGGAACTCCCCGGAGACCTCGCCGACCGGCTGACGGCCGCCCTGGCGGCGAAGCTCGGTCTGGCACTCACGCTGTGGCGGGACAGCCCCGCGCATGCCGCCGAACTGCTGGGCGAGGACGCCCGGTTGTCCGCGGAGCTGATCGACGACTACAACGCCGCCATGCGCGACCTGCTCGCCGATGCGGCCGGCGCCGCCCTTCCGGCAGCCGAGGCGGCCGAGTTCGCCGAGCTCCTCCTCGCTTTCACCCGCGGGCTGGAGGCCGACCTGTCCGACCCCGATGCCCCGGCCCGACGACTGCGGCATGGAGTGGCGCTGCTCGTCGCGGGCCTGGAACACACGCAGACCACCACTCAGGAGCCATCATGACCACTGCGGTACTGATCACGGGAACGTCTTCGGGGATCGGCCGGGCCACCGCCTTGCGGCTGGCACGTCACTCCGGCCTGACCGTCTATGCCACCGCCCGCAGGACCGAGGCCATCGCCGATCTCGCCGAGGCCGGCGCCCGCGTCCTGGCGCTGGACGTCACCGACGAGAGGTCCATGCGCGCGGCCGTCGAAGCGGTCGAAGCCGAGCACGGCGCCGTAGGCGCACTGGTCAACAACGCCGGGTACGGCGAGTACGGCACCGTCGAGGAGACCAACCTGGACGGGGTGCGCCGCCAGTTCGAGACCAACGTGTTCGGGTTGGCTCGCATGACCCAGCTCGTACTGCCCGGCATGCGTACCGAGGGTCGCGGCCGTATCGTCAACGTCGGCTCCATGGGTGGCCGGCTCGTTTTCCCGGCCGGCGGCTACTACCACGCGAGCAAGTACGCCGTGGAGGCCCTCACCGATGCCCTGCGCTTCGAGACGGCCCCGTTCGGGATCAAGGTCAGTCTCGTCGAACCCGGCCTGATCCGCACCGGATTCGGTGGCACCGCTGCCGGCACCCTCGCCGGATCGGCCGCCCCGGCCGGCCCCTACGCCGCGCTCAACGCCGTCGCCGGCCAGCAGATGGCCGACTCCTTCAAGTCGACCGCACTGTCCGCCCCGCCCGAAACGGTCGCCAAGGTCATCGAACGCGCCATCACCACCCCAAGGCCCCGCATCAGGTACGTGGTCACCCCCGCCGCCAAGGCCCTCGTGCACACGCGCCGACTCCTCGGCGCCGGCATGTTCGACGCCTACCTGCGCCGGCAGTTCCGCGGCGCCGCGTGACGCGAGCGCTGGCTGAACGGTTGCGGCCGCCGGCGTTCACCGCACGGTTCTGAGTAGTTGTCAGTGGGTGGTGGCACAGTCTTCCTGCGTGCTGCGGAACAGCGACGCAAGCCAGTACAGCCGGTACAGGAAGAAGGCGCACCCATGGACTTCACCATCGAGATCCTCTCCGTCCCCGTCGCCGATGTCGACCGGGCCAAGGAGTTCTACGCGGACAAGTGCGGCTTCCACGTCGACCTCGACACCGAGGTGGCGCCCGGCATCCGCATCGTGCAGATCACGCCGCCGGGCTCGCGGTGCTCGATCGCGCTGTCACAGGGGATGCCGGCCTCGCCGAGCCAGTCGGACATGAAGCCCGGCACCCTGCGCGGCGTGCAGATCTGCGTGACCGACATCGCCGCCGCGCACGCCGAACTGTCGGGGCGCGGCGTCGACATCAGCCCGGTGCAGCACGTGGGGGCCGCGGGGTGGGAGGAGGGGAAGGGCGAGACCTGGAACTCCTTCGCCTTCTTCGCCGACCCGGACGGCAACGGCTGGGTGCTCCAGGAGGCGCCGGCCCCGCTGTCCGAGCGGTAGCCGCTCCGCGGACTCCGTGCGCGCGTGCCGAAGTCCGTCGTCCGTGGTCGGCTACCGGTCCTGAGAGAGCTGGAGGAGTTCGGCGAACGTACCGCCGGCATGGACCAGGTCGTCGTACCGGCCCTGTTCGGTGATGCGGCCCTGTTCCATGACCACGATGTGGTCGGCCACCCTCGTGTTCTCCAGCCGGTGCGTGACGACGATCGTGATGCGGTCGCCGGCGATGGACTTGATCTCCTCGAAGATCTGGTGCTCGCCTCGCGGGTCCATCTGCGAGGTGGGTTCGTCCAGGATCAGCAAAGGCGGACGCCGGTACAGGGCCCTGGAACAGGCCAGGCGCTGCCACTGCCCGCCGGACAGCTCCGCGCCGCCGAACACCTCCCGCGCGAGGAGGGTGTCGAGGCCGTTCGGGAGGTCCTCGACGGCTTCCCGCATGCCGACCGCGTCGACCGTTTCCCAGACCGGCCCGTCGTCGAGCGTCCGAGGTTGCCCAAGCGTCACGTTCTCCCGGACCCGCAATGGCCACTGCGCGAAGATCTGCGGGACCAGCCCGGTGCAGGCCCACACGGTCGCCGGATCGACGGCGGCCAGGTCCGAGCCGTTCCAGGTCACGCGGCCCTTGTCGGCGAGGTAGATCCCGGTGATCAGACGGGTCAGGGTGCTCTTGCCGGAGCCGTTCACCCCCACGATCGCGAGGATCTCCCCGCGCCGCAGGGTCAGGGACACACCGTCGACCGCCGGCTTGTCCTTCCCCGGGTACTGGTAGGTGGCCTCCTCCAGCCGGATCTCCTCCACCGGTGCGCGCACTGGCAGTGCGCCTCGCTTGGGCGCCCGTTCCTCCGCGTCGTCGAGGAACGCCTGCATGTCGCTCAGGTAGAGGCTCGTATGGAAGACGGCAGCGCCGTTGATGATGACCTGCGACAGGGCGGCCAGCGTGGTCTGTACGGCGACGACCGCCGTTGCCGCGATGGCGAGCACGATGCGGCCCGTCACGGCCAGCCAGGCGAGGGCCACCCACGTGGCGACGAGGAACACCCCGCCCACCAGCGAGGACACCAAGGCGATCCGCAGCGTGCGGGGGGCGGCGGCCAGCGTGCGCTGGTCGACTCGTTCGGACAGAGACCGGTACCAGTACAGCAAGTAATCCGTCATGCCGTTGGCACGGACCTCGTCACCGTACTTCGGGGTCGTCGACCACCACCGCATCATGCCGCGCACGTTGCGATCGGCGATGTTCGCGTAGTGGATCTCGTAGTCGAGCCGGGCGGTCAGCACCGCCCCGACGCCGGCCGGGAGCACGGCGAGGAGAAGCAGCGGCAGCATCAGGGGGTTCAGCACCGACAGGACGCCACTGGCGGTGACCATCTTGACCAGAGCCGACATGAAGCGCTGAGCGTCGGTGACCATGACGTGTGTGCGGATCACCCCCATCTCCGCCGCCTCCTGCCGGTCGGCGAACCCGTCCACGGCGTAGGCCGCCGCCTCGACACGGCAGACCGCCTCGACCAGGGCCGTGTCGGTCGTGGTCGTCAGCTTGGGGGTGATGCGCCGCTCGGCGTACGTGGCCAGGGCACCCGCACCGCGTGTCAGCGCGGTCGCACCGGCCACCACGAGGAGGGCCGGCAGGGCTTGGTGCAATCGGTCTGAGACCGCACCGCCTCCAAGAATCGGGCGCATCGCCTGTGCGGTGGCGGTCAGTAGCACCGCGGCGGCCACACCGGTGACCAACTGGCAGACCAGCAGGAGCAGGACGGCCCGGCGGTCGGCACCCCAGGACATCTCGGCGATGCGGCGCAGGACCGAGGGAAGCTGTGCACAGAGCTTGCGGAAGGAGACCTCACCGAGCGGGTTCACGGAGAATTCCCCCGTGTAGGTGATCTCGGCGGGAAGCGGCGGCGGCGGCGTTACGGCGTGCGCGTCTGGAGAATCGGCTGAAGTCAACTGCTCGTCTCCTGCCAGGTTGTTGTCGTCGGTTCGGCGCCACCGGGAACAACGATGGAGACTGCGATTTCGAACACACGTGTTTGAGTCGGAGTGGATTCCGCACGAGTGCAGGGGACGAGCAAGGTGCGGGGTGCATCCACCCTTGGGACGTGGGGTCGACGTCTGACCCGTCGGTGGCCGAAACGCCGAGGGCGCCGTGCGATGTTCGAACGCACTCTTTGACGCTGGCCCGGTTCAGCCCGGGAAGCGACGGCGTCCCGCAGGAAGCTGCGCTCGGCCCGGAGGCTTCTCCGCTTACGTCTCCGAAACTCTGGAACAACGGGTCGCCATGGACGAGCTCCGGGAGATCGTCACCGGCTTCGGGACCGACTACGCGCGATCTCCTGGGCATTGACCAGGAGATCGCCCGCGCCGTCAGACATGTCGGCTCCGCGTCAGGAGCGGGCGAGGACGCAGAACTCGTGGCCCTCCGGGTCGGCCAGGCACGTCCACGGGACGTCGCCCTGGCCGA
>NZ_JBOHCV010000026.1:0-2796 GCF_050698815.1 Streptomyces sp. | reverse complement strand
CGCCGGGCCGCGTCCCACCTGCTGGCTTCGCGTCACGAACTTGCACGAGCAGGTGCTCTTGCCCTGGAACGGCACAGTGATTCCCTGCGGTGATAACCGCGGTTCTCTGACCGATGTGTCGTCAGGCCTCGACGGACAGACCGTCCGTGCGGGGCGCTGGGGACTGCGTCGGCCAGCGCGTAGAGAGAACTGTCACGATGAGGGATGTGGCGATGAGCAGCGACAGAGCGGTGCGCAGGCTGGTGGCGTCGGCGATCCCGCCGATCAGTACTGGGCTGACGATGAACGCGCTATAGCCGAAGGCGGTGGTCATTGCCACGGCCTTTCCGGAGTGGCCGGGGGCGCTGCGTCCCGCCAGTGACAGGGCCATTGGGACGACGGGCGCGACGGCGGCACCGACGACCAGCAGCCCGCCGATCGCCAAGGCGGCATCAGCGGTGGTGACAACTGTGATCATCCCCGCGGCAGCCAGTATCCCGGCGCAGAACAGGAGCCTCCGCTCTCCCCACCGCTTCTGCAGATGGGCGGAGCCGAGACGGCCGAGCAGCGAAGCCAGGTGGTAACCGCCGATACCGATACCCGTCAGCACACCTTCGGAGGCGTTCCAGCGAGTGAGGAAGACGCCCAGGAAGCTCTCCAACGCGCCGTCACCGAAGAAGGCGGCTGTGACGAAGGCGATCGCGAGTACGACGCCGAAGTTGCGCCACACGCTTCGCTTTGGTCCGGTCGAGGTCTTCTCCTCGGCGGTGGTGTTCCAGGGCGGCAGTGACGTTCCGGCGACCACCAGAGCGCCGAGCGCGAGAACGACGGCCAGAAGGAGATACACCGTACGGAAGCTGACGCCCGCCCACAGCAACAGTGCGCTGCCCAGCGCTCCGAGTAGAGCGCCCAGGCTGAACCCGGCGTGCAGACCCGTCATCACCTGTCGGCCGTAGGCGCGCTCGTAGTCGGAGCCGACCGTGTTGGCGCCGAGGTCGATGAAGCTGACCATCAGGCCGTACAGGATAAAGACCAGGACAAGCGCCGTCATTGAGTGGACTTGGGTGAGCAGCGCGAACGCGGCGGCAGTACCGCCGAGGCCCACGAGCAGCACGAGCCGGCGACCGAACTGGTCGGCCAGGTGGCCACCCCCGAAGAGTGTCACGATCCCTGCTGCAGCCGAGGCGCTGACAGCCGCACCGAGGGCGCCGGGTTGGAGGTTCAGGGCACCGGCGAGTCGGGGGAGCTCGACCGCCCACACGCCGACGTGGAAGCCCAGGACAGTGAAGATGCCAGCTACCAACAGGAAGTGGCGGCGCCGCTCGATCCGCACGGATCGGGGCACGCTGGTGGATTGCGAAGACAAGATGGACTCCAGCGAGGATGCGGAAAGGGAACCGCGTCCAGGCAGCACTGGGCCTCCGGCGATGAGGCCGGGCCTTCATGTGCGGGAAGGACGCGCGGGCTCACCGCGCGCGGGGAGTCTCCCCTTCGCCGAGGTCACCCTCTTGTGCTCGAGTCATGCCGCGACGGTACCCAACCGGCCGTCAGCGACGCTACCCGGAATAGCAGCCTGCCGGACGGTGGCCCGCCCACTGTCGGCGATGGCGTGTATGGGGTGCCCGTCCAGCCGCAGCGTGATGGTGCGGCCGGCGAGAGCGAACCGATGTGGTGGCGCGACTGCCAGGTGCACGAGTCCGTCGAGGTCGACCTTCCGCTCGACCTCGACCGGATCACCGGCGCCGAGGATGGCCTGGCCGCTGCGGGCCCTGGGCGGCGCAGAGGGGGTGCAGGTTCGGGACCGGCCGCACTCGACGATCACGCTCACCTCGGACACGTACACGAGTCTGTTACCCGAAGTGGATCACGAAGTGGCCGAGGCCGCTGCCCGGCTGGTCCCGCGGGCCCGCCGCAGGACGCCGTGAATCCCGGTCAGAACGTCTCTGACCTCAGGGCGGTGGTGGGGCGGGTGGGACTCGAACCCACGGCCGACGGATTATGAGTCCGCTGCTCTAACCGGCTGAGCTACCGCCCCATACGCCGCGACACGCACATCTGTGCGCGCCACGTCTGCCGCAGCATAGCTGCTAGTACGATCTCCCGCCCGTGCCGGGTGGAGACGTACGAGGGGGAGGACTTCGCGCACCGGGTGATCGGTTCCCGACTCTCCCGACGGACTTGTCCGGCAACGAAAAAGAGCCCCAGAGGGGCTCTTTCGGTTGCTCCCGCGACTGGACTCGAACCAGTAACCTGCCGGTTAACAGCCGGCTGCTCTGCCGATTGAGCTACACGGGAATGCTCTGCTCGGACGCGCCCACCTGGTCCTGGGGGCGTTCCCTTGCCGCGGGCCATACATTAGCGCATGCCAGGGGGTACTCCGAAATCGGTATCGGTGCGGCCAGGCGTCCATCGAAGCTGAGGGAACCGAGAGAACCGAGAGAAGGGTGGAGCCATGCGTTACCGGCTCACGTTCGTCGCTGGACTGGCTGTCGGGTACGTGTTCGGCACGCGTGCCGGCCGCGAGCGCTACGAGCGGTTGCGGAAGAAGGCACAGCAGTTCGCCGAGAACCCGGCCGTGCGTAACGCGGCCGAGAGTGCCGCGCAGACCGGCCGCGAGGCCGCTTCGAAGGCTGCGGGGGTCGTCTCGGAGAAGGTCGGGCACCGGCTGCCCGACTCCGTCAACGAGAGGGTGCGCTCGCTCCGCGATCACCGGACGCCGCTGGACGACGACTGGGGTACCAGCAAGACATGACCCCTGCGGTGATCCGCACGTGACCCACGTGTGCTCGCGGCGGGCGGGCCGGAATCACTCCGGCC
>NZ_JBOHCV010000025.1:0-8653 GCF_050698815.1 Streptomyces sp. | reverse complement strand
CGAGACGGGCGGCGACGCCGACATCCCCACCGCCCCGCCGTCAGAGAGCCCCACCACCAGCGCCCCGCCCTCCGACCCCGGCACCTCCCAGCGGCCTCCCAGCGGCCCGACGAGCCAGCCCACCGACTCCGGCACACCCACCGTGCCGCCGACCGAGCCGCCCACCGACCCGCCCCAGCCGACCAACGGCGGTACGGTCGAGGGCGATCAGGGCGGCACCACCGACTCCGGCGGGACGACAGGTGATACCGGCGGCGACTGGGACGGCGGGAACACGTCGCAGGGAAGTACGGCCGCCCGTAGCGAGTGGGACGGGGACTGACCGGCGACCGCCGGCCGGAGCCGCGGTCGTGACACAGCGGGCAACCGCCTAGAGGTACAAGCCCGTTGAGTCGTCGGAGCCCTGCAGCCGTTCGGCCGCCACCGCGTGCAGATCGCGCTCCCGCATCAGCACGTACGCGACTCCGCGGACCTCGACCTCCGCGCGGTCCTCCGGGTCGTAGAGCACCCGGTCGTGCGGCTCGACCGTACGGACGTGCTGCCCGATCGCCACGACCTCAGCCCACGCCAGCCGCCGCCCCACGGCAGCCGTCGCGGGGATCACGATCCCGCCCGAGGAGCGGCGCTCGCCCTCCTCGATGTCCGTACGCACCAGCACCCGGTCGTGCAGCATGCGGATCGGCAGCTTGTCGTGGTCCGGCGCGCGGCCGGCAGACGTCTCGGAACTCACGGCAAGACCGTATATCAGCCGCTCAACCGCGCCGACGCCGCGTCGACAGCGCGTACAGCCCGCCCACGATCGCGATCGCGACGAGCGCCACCGGGATCACCCGCTCCAGCCGCGGCGACCCGTCCGCATCGACCAACTGCGCCCGTACCGCGGCGGTGGCCTTCGCCTTCGCGTCCCCCGCGATCGTTTTCGGGTGTACGCGTACGGCGATCTCATCCAGCGTCGCGGCGAGATCCCGCCGCCTGCTGAGGATGTCCGCCTCGATGTCCGCGGGGGTCCTGGCTTCCGACACCGCACTGCCTCCGTCGCTCATCAGTCCAACCCGTCAAATCCGTCCGGACAGTCTGTCAGCCTTCCGCGTGCGATGCCCCACGGCACCCCCGGCCCACCGGGCTGCGGCTACCCTCGGTGCGGACGAAAGCGACCCCGAGGAGCACAGATGACCGATCGACTGCAGCCCGGCGACACCGCCCCCGACTTCTCCCTGCCCGACGCCGACGGCAAGCAGGTCTCGCTCGCCGGACACCTCGCCGGCCAGGGCCGCAAGGTCATCGTCTACTTCTACCCCGCCGCCCTGACCCCCGGCTGCACCAAGCAGGCGTGCGACTTCACCGACAACCTCGACCTGCTCGCGGACGCCGGATACGACGTCATCGGCGTCTCACCCGACAAGCCCGAGAAGCTGGCCAGGTTCCGGGACAAGGAGAGCCTCAAGGTCACGCTCGTCGGCGACCCGTCGAAGGAGACGCTGGAAGCGTACGGCGCCTTCGGCGAGAAGAAGCTCTACGGGAAGACGGTGACCGGCGTCATCCGCTCCACCGTCGTGGTCGGCGCGGACGGCACCGTGGAGCACGCGTTCTACAACGTGAAGGCGACGGGCCACGTCGCGAAGCTCATCAAGGACCTGGCGATCTGAGAAGTCACTCCGTGAACTGCTGAGCCGCTCCACCGGAGGTGGCGTGATCACCTCTCGAGGATGTGATCGATCTCAGCCCCGGCCTTCTGACCGGGACCCGCTGGCCCGAAAGGCGTAACCCCCGGACCGCTCCGTCGTTTACCTGTACGAGGCGGGGACGTGTGTGCGTAAGGGGGAACGCCGGGATGCCGGTCCGGTACACGAGGGAGCAGCTGGCCGCCGCGGTCGCCGGTGCGTCGACCTGGGCGGGCGTCATGCGCACGCTGGGTCTGCGGGTCAGCGGCGGACAGCGCCGCATGCTGCAGGAGGACGTCGCCAAGTACGGCCTCGATACAGACCACTTCACTCGGCGCAGTCCGTGGAGCAAGTATCCGGACGACGCCATCGCGGCGGCCGTGGCGTCGTCCTCGACGCTTCGCGAAGTCGTCGGCAAGCTGGGCGCCAGACCCGCGACGGGGACGCTGTCGCACATCCGGCGGCGCATCGCCGCAGCCGGGATGGACGTCAGCCATTTTCCCGCCTTGAACCGGCCCAAATGCGAGCTGCCGTTCTCCGACGACGAGCTGAGAAAGGCTGCCGCGTCCGTGCGTAGTCTGCGGGCACTCGCGCGTGCCCTGGACGTGCCGGACGACGGCCGTTCGCGCGCGGCGCTGCGCCGGATGCTCCACGCCGCAGGGGTCAACGTCTCGCACTTCTCCCACGCACGTGTCGCCGTCCCGGACGCCGAGCTCCGGCAAGCCGTCGCCCACAGCCCCCACTATGCCGGGGTGCTTCGATCACTGCGGATGCCGGTGGATGAGGTGAACCGGCGGCGGGTGCAGCGGCGCACGGGTCGGCTCGGCCTGGACACCAGCCACTTCCAGCGACGCAGTCGCCTCCCGAGGCAGGTCACTCTGCCGAAGCCGATCGCCCATGAGGTCTTCGCCCTGCTTCCCGAGGGTTCGCCGCGCACCAAACGCGACCGGTTGCGCAGAGCCCTCGACGAGATCGGTGTGCCGTACGCATGCGTACGCTGCGGCAACTCCGGCGCATGGGACGGAGCGCCACTGACTCTTCAGATCGATCACATCAACGGTGACTGGCGTGACGACCGCAGAGACAATCTGCGGTACCTGTGCCCCAACTGTCACGCGATCACAGAGACCTGGTGCGGGCGCAACCGGCGGCGGGGTTCCCCGTCGACCGACCATGCGTCGCAGTAGGATGTGCGGGCCACGCGCGAGTGCTGGAACTGGTAGACAGGTCGGGTTTAGGTCCCGGTGCCTTCGGGCGTGAGGGTTCGAGTCCCTCCTCGCGCACACGTGAGCCCCCACCCCCGGTAGCCCGGGGTGGGGGCTCGTTCGTTCATCCGCCCCCACTACGGGCTCAGCCCAGCAGCTCCCGTACCGCCGGGGCCAGGGCGCGGAAGGCCTTGCCGCGGTGGCTGATCGCGTTCTTCGCCTGCGGGGTGAGTTCCGCGCACGTGCGGGAGTCGCCGTCCGGCTGGAGGATCGGGTCGTAACCGAAGCCGCCCGTGCCCGACGGGGCGTGCCGGAGGGTGCCGTGGAGGCGGCCCTCGGCGACGTGCTCGGTGCCGAAGGGGGAGGCGAGGGCCGCCGCGCAGGCGAAGTGGGCACCGCGGTGTTCGGCGTCGATGTCGGAGAGCTGGGCGAGGAGCAGGTCGAGGTTGGCCTTGTCGTCGCCGTGCCTGCCTGCCCAGCGGGCGGAGAAGATGCCGGGGGCGCCGCCCAGGACGTCGACGCACAGTCCGGAGTCGTCGGCGACGGCGGGGATGCCGGTGGCCACGGCCAGGGTGCGGGCCTTGAGCAGGGCGTTCTCGGCGAAGGTCACCCCTGTCTCCTTGACGTCGGGGATGTCGGGGTAGGCGTCCGCGCCGACGAGCTCCAGGTCGAGGCCGGCGTCGGTGAGGATCGCCTGGAGTTCGGTGACCTTGTGCGGGTTGCGGGTGGCGAGGATCAGTCGGCGGGGGTGGGTGGGGTGGCTGGGGGCGCTGCTGCTCATGCGGCCGATTATCCAGTGCGGGTGGCGCCGGTGCCCAGGGTGGGCGCTATTCTCGGGCGTACAGGCCGACAGGGGAGTGACGGGGAGGGGCGGGACGTGGTCTACCGGACCGTGAGCGCGTGGCGCATGTACCTCTCCGCGCTGCTGCTCTCCTTCGTCGGATTCCTGTTCGCCGAGGCCGGGTTGACCACGGCACTGACCGCCGCCGCGACCACGGCCGCGGTGCTGCTGCTGTGTCACACGGTGCTCGGCGCCGTCGTTCCCGGCGCGCCGTCGGTGCCCCACGGGCGGATCCGTACGGCGATGCGGGACCGTGAGCGCCGCACCTCGTTCCTGCCGCAGCGGGACCCGGACGCCGCGGGGCGTCCGCGTCCCCGGGCGCCCGGCCGTCGCACAGCGACGGCCGCGTAGCGCTCCCCCTGATCCTCCGCATGTCCGGCTGAGCCTGCGCGCTCGTCACGCCGATCCCTCTCCATCGATCCGGCACGACGAGACCCCGTGGAGGGCTCAGCCATGTCTTTTTTCAGTTCATTTGTCGCGCATCTGTCCGACGTCCTCGATCCGTTCTTCGGCGCCTCCGCCACGGCGGCCGCGATCGTGGTGTGCACGCTGTGCGTCCGGCTCGCGCTGCATCCGCTGGCCCGGGCGGCCGTACGGGGTGAGCGCGTAAGGGCGCGGCTCGCACCGCACATGGCCGAACTGCAGCGCAGGCACGGCAGCGACCCGGAGCGGCTGCGGCGGGCGCTCGGCGAGCTGCGGGCGAAGGAGGGGGCCTCGCCGGTGGCGGGGTGTCTGCCGACGCTGCTCCAACTCCCGGTGTTCTTCGCCATGTACCACCTCTTCACGAGCGACGACGGGCTGCTGGGGCACACCCTGCTGGGTGCGCCGCTCGGCGGACGGTGGATCGGCGCACTGCACGCCGGTGGTGTCTTCGGCGCGCAAGGGGTGGTGTATCTGGGGGTGTTCGCGCTGGTCGCGGCCGTGTCGACCTGGACGTACGCGCGTACCCGCCGGATCGCGGCCGAGGCGCCGGAAGCGAGTGAGGGTGCGGCGAGGATGGCCCGGCTGCTGCCGCTGCTGTCGTTCGGCACCCTGATCACCGTGGCCGTCGTGCCGCTGGCCGCCGCGCTCTACGTCGTCACCAGCACCACCTGGACGGCGGTGGAACGGGCCGCGCTGGGGGCCGGGCGACCCAGCCGGCCCGGGCGGCCCGGGCGGCCCGGGCGAGATGCTCACGTCACGGCGGACCGGTCCACTACGTGAACAGGGGCTTGTCGATCTGAACGCCCTCTTGGAGGATCGGCCGTTCCCTTTCGGCCCTCGATCACGGGAGTAGGACCTTGAAGTTGCTGCGTGTCGGATCGCCGGGGGCGGAACGCCCCGCACTGCTGGACGAGGCCGGTGTGCTGCGGGACCTGTCGGGCGTGGTCCCGGACATCGACGGTGCCTTGTTGGCCGACGAGGCGGCGCTGGCACGGGTGCGGGACGCGGCCGGTTCTGCGGCCGGGGGCGCCGAAGCGCTGCCCGCGCTGGAGACGGCCGGTCTGCGCACCGGGCCGCCCGTCGCCCGTATCGGCAAGGTCGTGTGCATCGGGCTCAACTTCCACGATCACGCGCGGGAGACCGGGGCGGCGATCCCGGGGGAGCCGATCATCTTCATGAAGGCCGCCGACACCGTCGTCGGCCCGGACGACACGGTGCTGGTGCCGCGCGGCAGTGTGAAGACCGACTGGGAGGTGGAGCTGGCGGTGGTGATCGGCCGCACCGCCCGCTATCTGGAGACGGAGGAGGAGGCCCGCGGGGTGGTGGCCGGTTACGCGGTGGCCAACGACGTCTCCGAGCGCGCCTTCCAGCTCGAGCGCGGCGGGCAGTGGGACAAGGGCAAGAACTGCGAGACGTTCAACCCGCTGGGACCGTGGCTGGTGACCGCGGACGAGGTCCCCGACCCACAGGCGCTCGGCATGCGCCTGTGGGTCAACGGTGAGCTGAAACAGGACGGCACGACGGCCGAGCAGATCTTCCCGGTGACGGAAGTGGTGCGGTACGTCAGCCGGTTCATGACGCTCTACCCGGGCGACGTCATCAGCACGGGCACGCCCGCGGGTGTCGCGATGGGGCAGCCGGAGCCTAAGCCGTACCTGCGGGCCGGTGACGTGGTGGAGCTGGAGATCGACGGACTGGGCCGACAGCGGCAGGAGTTGAAGAACGCCTGACTCCGGTCCGCTGCCGGGCGCCCCGGGTCACGCCAGGCCCGTCGTCACCGTCCGGGACTCGGCGGCCGAGGTGCGGGCCGCCTCCAGCACGCGGAGGGTGGCGACGGCCTCCTGGGCGGTGACCGGTGGCGGCCCGCCCTCGCGCAGGGCGGCCACGATCCCGGCGTAGTAGGCGGGGTAGTCGCCGTCCAGCGTCGGTACGGGCCGCCGGGCGTCCAGGTCGCCCAGCGTGCCCCAGCCGGACTCCGGTTCCACGCCCCACCGTCCACCGGGAACCGGGCGGGCGCCCTCGCGGAGGGCGGCTTCCTGCGGGTCGAGGCCGTTCTTCACGTACGCCGCCTCACTGCCCAGCACCCGGAAGCGTGGCCCGAGTTGCGCGGCGACTGCGCTCATCCACAGGTGGGAGCGGACTCCGCCCGCGTGGGTGAGGGCGATGAAGGTGTCGTCGTCGGCCTCGGCGCCGGGGCGTCGCACGTCGGACTCCGCGTAGACGGAGGTGGCCGGGCCGAACAGGGTCAGGGCCTGGTCGACGAGGTGACTGCCCAGGTCGTAGAGGAGTCCGCCGACCTCGGCCGGGTCGCCGGACTCGCGCCAGCCGCCTTTCGGCTCGGGCCGCCACCGCTCGAAGCGCGACTCGAAGCGGCGGATCTCGGCGCCGAGCACACCGTCGGTGACGAGTGAGCGCACGGTGCGGAAGTCGTTGTCCCAGCGGCGGTTGTGGAACGCGGAGAGCAGCAGGCCCCGTTCGTCGGCGAGGGCGGCGAGCGCTTCTGCCTCGGCCGCGGTGGCGGCGAGAGGTTTGTCCACGACGACGGGGAGGCCGGCTTCGAGAGCCTGGCGGGCGAGTGCGACGTGCGTCCGGTTGGGGGAGGCGATGACCACGAGGTCGAGTGAGTCGGCGCGCCCGAAGAATTCGTCGGTGGTGGCGAGCGTGCGCATCTCCGCGCCGTGTTCGGCATGCACCTGGGCCCGTCGCTCGGGGTGGGCGGTGACGATGGTGTCCAGGGTGAGGCCGGCGGTGGCGGCCACGAGGGGCGCGTGGAAGACGGAACCCGCCAGGCCGTAGCCGATGAGGCCGACGCGGAGCGGCGGTCGAACGGGCGGGGGCACGGATTCGGCAGCTTCCTTACGGTCCATGGGACCACTTTCGCAACGCGGTTGCGTAAGCGCAAGCCGGGCGGACAATGGGCGTATGAGCAGGGAATCCGGCATGAGCAGCAGTGACCGCAGTGAGCCCTCTGAGCCCTCTGAGCCCAGTGACCCCGGCGAACCCGGCGAACCCGGCGAACCCGGCGAACCGAGTGAACCGGTGGTGCCCTACGGCACCAGCGCCGCCCGCGTCCTCGGCCTGCTGCGGCTCGCGGGCCGGGACGGTGCGAGCCGCAGCGAGCTGGCCGACCGCACGGGGCTGACTCCACAGGCCGTCAGCAAGATCACCGCGCGGCTGCGGTCGCACGGACTGGTGACGGAGGCGGGCCGCCGGGCCTCGACCGGCGGCAAGCCGAGCACCGTACTGCGGCTGGCGCCCGGCGCGCGGCACGCGGTGGGGATGCAGCTGGACCGGGACCAGTTGACCGCCGTCCTCGTCGACCTCTCGGGCGGCGTGGTCGCGGAACGGACCGCTCCGCTGGATCTGGACGCGGGTGCGGAGGCGGTGCTGGACGCAGTCGAGTCGGCGGTGCACGGGCTGGTCGGCGCGGCTCTCCCGGCGCTGAGCGGAGCCGTCGCGGTGAGCGGCCGCATCGCGGCGGTGGGCGCCCAGGGTGCGGAGCTGCGGCAGCAGGCGGCCGAGGAGGGCGAGCTGTGGACGGTGGGGACGGAACCCGAGCCCGCTCGTGGTGTGGCCGTTCCGGGGGAGGGGGCGGGCGCCGACGAAGAGCGGTACGCGGTGGCGGAGGAGGGCGAGTTGTGGACGGAGGACGGGCGGGGCGCGGAACGCGGTGGACGGGCGGAGCCTGCGCCGGGGTCCGAGCCGGAGCCGGCGGCGGAACCGCAACCGGAAGCGGAGCCGGAGCCCGTCGGAGTCGCCGGACGGTGGGGAAGCGTGCTCGGCGTGGGGGTGGCCGCGCCCGGCCCCATGGGCCTCCGCCGTGGCGTCACCGCCCAGACCGATCGGCACTTCCCCCGATGGGCGGGACATCCGCTGCGGGACGCGCTGGCCAGGCGGCTCGGCATGCCGGTGGTCATCGACAAGGACACCAACGCCGCCGCGCTGGGCCTCGCGCTGCGCGGACGGGAATCCCTCGCCTATCTCCATCTCGGGACCGGGCTCGGGGCCGGGCTGGTGCTGGACGGGCGCGTCCACCGGGGGAAGCGGAACGGCGCGGGCGAGTTCGGCCACCAGGTGCTGCGGCTGGACGGACCGCAGTGCCGGTGCGGCAGGCGCGGCTGCGCGGAGGTGCTCTGCATGGATGCCGTACGGCGCGGGGACACCGGCGAGGCGGCCCGTGTCATCGGCGTCGGCGCCGCCAACCTCGTCAGCCTGCTCGACATCGAGCGGGTGCTGCTGGGCGGCCGTACGGTGCTGGCCGACCCCTACCCGTACATCGACGGCGTCACGGCGGAGCTGCGGAGTGCGGGTGCGGGCAGGGGCGCGGGCGAGGGCATCCGCGTCGAGGTCGCGCCGGGCGGCGTGCGGGCCGTGGCGGAGGGTGCCGCGCAGCTCGTCCTCGCCCCCCTCTTCGGCCGGACGACCGGCTCCACCGCCCGGCCGGTGCCGTGACCGGGAGCCTTCGGCGGTGCTTCCCGGCCGCAGCACCGGCCTTCACCACCGGCCGTTAGGCTGGCCGTGGC
>NZ_JBOHCV010000024.1:0-1716 GCF_050698815.1 Streptomyces sp. | reverse complement strand
GTACCGGGCTCGGCGCCACGCGCGGAACGGCCGGACCGTACAGAACGCGGCCCAGGGCAGCGAGTCACCGCCGGAGACGTCAACGCGCTGCGCTCCGTCGGCGAACTCTTCCGCGCCCTCGACCACGCCTACGGCGGGGGCCACGCCCGGCAGGCGCTGGTGCGCTACCTGGAACACGAGACGGAGCCGATGCTGCGCGGGGTGTACGGGGAGCAGCTGGGCCGGCGGCTGTTCGGCGCGGCGGCCGATCTGACCCGGCTGGCGGGCTGGACCTCCTACGACATCGCGGCGCACGGGCTGGCCCAGCGCTACTTCGTCCAGGCACTGCGGCTGGCGCAGGCGGCGGGCGACCGCGCCTACGGCAGCTATGTGCTGGTCACGATGAGCAGGCAGGCGGTCTACCTCGGGCACGGCCGGGAGGCGGTGCAGCTGGCGCGGGTGGCGCAGCAGGGTGTCGGCACCGCCGCTCCCCCGGTGGTGCAGGCGCTGCTGCACGCGGCGGAGGCCCGCGGGCACGGCGTACTCGGGGAGGTGCGCGCGTGCACGTCCGCGCTCGCCCGCTCCGAACGGGTGCTGGAGGCTGCCCAGGCGAGCGAGGACGCGCCGCCGTGGGCGCGCTTCTTCGACGAGGCGCAGCTGGCCGACGATGCCGGGCACTGCCACCGCGACCTGCACCAGTACCGGGCGGCGGCGCAGCACGCGGAGCGCTCGCTGCAGCTGCGCGGCGCGGGCTTCGCCCGCAGCCGGCTGCTGTGCCGGGTGGTGCTGGCGACGGCACGGCTGGGGCTCGGCGAGGTCGAGCAGGCGTGCGCGCTGGCCGCCGAGGCGGCGCAGCAGGCGGCTGAGATGCGGTCGGTACGGGCGCACGAGTACGTACGGGACTTCGAGCGGCGGCTGGAGCCCTACCGGGACGCGGCCCCGGTGCGGGGGTACCGCGAGCGGGTGGCCGCGCTGGGCTGACGGTCTGACGGCCGCTGAGACCGGTCGCCCGCCGGGCGACTCACTCGCCGGTGCGGCCGTCGATGTGCTCCCGCACCAGGTCCGCGTGACCGTTGTGCCGGGCGTACTCCTCGGTCAGGTTGAGGAACAGCCAGCGCAGATCGGCCAGTTCACCCGACGGGCGCCGGAAGGTGTCGTCCAGGGAGCATCCGGCGATCACGGCGCGGGCCGCGGCGACCTCCTGGTGGTAGCTCTCGAAGTCGCCGGGGGCGCTCTCGGGGGTGCCGTCGTTGAAGTCCCCTTCCAGATTCTCCTTGGTGAAGAAGATCCACGGCAGGTCGGTATCGCCGCCGAGGTGGTTGCGGAACCACCAGCGTTCGACTCCGGCCAGATGGCGCGCGAGGCCCAGCAGGGACAGCGTGGACCGGCCTACCGGACGCAGCGTGAGCTGCTCGCCGGTCAGGCCGCCGCACTTGAACAGAAACGTCGCCCGCTGGAAGTCGAGGGCGGCTTCCAGCGCCGTCCGCTCGTCCGCCACGTATACCCGCTCGGGCCGCTCGATTTCGGGTGTGGTCCAGGTCATCCGCCCACGGTAGAGCGCGCCACTGACAACGGCCCTCGGTTCAGGCAACTGCCCCCGGCCGGGGCGGGCGTTCACCGGCGGGGGATCAACTCGCAGGGGATCTCCATGGTCACCATCGTCGGGCCGCCGGGCGGGCTGCTCACCGCGAGGATGCCGTCGAACTGGCCCAGCCGCCGTTCGATGCCCGCCATCCC
>NZ_JBOHCV010000023.1:0-2523 GCF_050698815.1 Streptomyces sp. | reverse complement strand
CCCGGTGCCTCGCCGCCGGTGACGACGGTGGCGTAGGAGCGGGCCCGCGTCACGAAGCCCGCGACGCGGTCGCGGTGTGCGTGCGAGATGAGAGGACCCAGGTCGGTGCCGGGAGCGAACGGGTCACCGACCCGCACCTGGCGCATCAGTTCGGCCACGCCGCTCACGAAGGCGTCGTAGAGCGGCCGCTGGACGTACGCCCGCGTCGCCGCGGTGCAGTCCTGGCCGGAGTTGATCAGGGCCCCCGCCACCGCTCCGTGCACGGCCGCCGTCAGGTCGGCGTCGTCGAAGACGACGAACGGCGCCTTGCCGCCCAGCTCCAGATGCAGCCTCTTCACGGTGCCGGTGGCGATCTCGGCGACACGCTTGCCGACTGCCGTGGACCCGGTGAAGGAGGTCATGGCCACGGCGGGGTGGCCCACCAGCGCCTCGCCGGCGTCGCGGCCCGCACCGGTGACGATGTTGATCACCCCGTCCGGGATGCCGGCCTCGCGGGCGGCGTCGGCGAACATCAGGGAGGTCAGCGGGGTGAGTTCGGAGGGCTTGAGGACGATCGTATTGCCGGCGGCCACAGCCGGGAGGATCTTCCAGGCGGCCATCTGGAGCGGATAGTTCCAGGGGGCGATCGAGCCGATGACGCCGAGCGGTTCGCGGCGTACGTACGAGGTGTGGTCGCCGCTGTACTCGGCGGCCGCGACACCCGGCAGCTGCCGCGCGGCACCCGCGAAGAAGGAGACGTTGTCGAACGATCCGGGGACGTCGAACTCCTCGGACAGCTTGACCGGCTTGCCGCACTGCAGGGACTCGGCGTACACGAAGTCCGCGGTCCGCTCCCCCAGCACCGCCGCCCAGCGGTGCATCGCGTCGGAGCGTTCGGCCGGGGTCGCGCCCGCCCAGCCGGGCAGCGCGCGTCCGGCGGCCTCGACGGCCGCGTCGACGTCCGCGGGGCCCGCCAACTCGTACTCCAGGACGTGCTCGCCGCCTGCGGGGTCGATGACCGCCTGGGTACGGGCGGAACTGCCGGAGCCGAGCCGTCCCGCGATGTACTCGGCGCCCGCCGCGAACCGCGCAGACACATCGAAGCGCTGGACCATCGTTGAGCTCTCCTGCCTACGGCGATGTGACGTCAGCCGGTATGGAACGCCGATCCTGACAGGAGGAGCTCGATTGAACAAGGGATTCCGTCGCTGCCTTTTGATTACGCCACGGAATCTGCATCCAGCACCGATTCACACCCAGCGATCCGCGGGTCTACCCGACGAGCGTGCCAGCGCCCCGGGCGTCGAGGGAAGAGCCGTCGCCGCCGGTACCCGGGTCCGTATCCGGGTCCGAGGGGGCGTTCTGGAAGACGGTGAACGTCAGGACGATGATCGTGATGATGACCGCCGAGAGGATGGTCCCCACGATGCCCATCACGAAGCCCGCCGTCGCCTGGCCGCGCCCGCTCAGCTCACCGCGGTCCACGCCACGACGCGCGGACAGTCCCAGGCCCAGCGCGACGGGCGAGGTGAGGATGGCGAGGAAGCTGCCCCAGCAGCTGGCCACCGCGACCATGCTGATGATGCCGACCACCATGGCGGCAACGGACTTGCCGTTGGGCGGCTGCGACCCCGGCCAGCCGTAACCGCCGGGCACCGTCCCGTGGCCGTACGGCTGAGGCGCCGCCGGATAGCCGTAGGCCGGTCCGGGGCCGGGATGCCCGTACTGGGGCCCTCCGTACTGGGGCCCTCCGTACTGCTGACTCCCGTACTGCTGCCCGCCGGGCTGCTGCCCGTAGCCCGGCGCCTGCCCGTAACTCCCGTATCCCGCGCCGGAAGGCTGCCCCGGCCCGCGCGCGGCACCACCCGGAGCAGGGGGCACCGGAGGCGGCACGGCGCCACCGCTCGCCGAGGTGATCGTCGGCTGGTCGGCCAGGGGCTTCCGCTGCCGGTCCCGGTCGGCCTCTCCCGGACCTTTGCCCAGCGGGACCCCGTTTCCGGGTGGCGCCCACGGATTGTGCGGTTCCCCGCCGGCACCACCGGCACCGCCGGCACCACCGGCACCGCCGGCACCACCGGACCGCCCGGACTGTCCGGTGTCGTCTGCCATTGTCCCCTCCTGTGTCGCTCGTCCCGCACACCATGCTATTCGCCTGCTCAGACCGCCCGCCTACGATGATCCGGCTCCCTTCCGACCGGAGGTTCCGTTGTCCGACCTGACCGCGTTCATCGCCGGGCTGCCCAAGGCCGAGCTGCATGTGCACCATGTCGGCTCCGCCTCACCCCGCATCGTCGCCGAACTCGCCGCCCGGCACCCCGATTCCGCGGTACCCCAGGACCCCGTGGCGCTGCGGGAGTTCTTCACCTTCACCGACTTCGCGCACTTCATCCAGGTCTATCTCGCGGTGGTCGATCTGCTCCGGGACGCCGAGGACGTACGGCTGCTGACCTACGAGATCGCCCGCGACCTGGCACGGCAGCAGGTCCGCTACGCCGAGCTCACCGTCACGCCGTTCAGCTCCACCAGCCGCGGCATACCGGCCGA
>NZ_JBOHCV010000022.1:0-6032 GCF_050698815.1 Streptomyces sp. | reverse complement strand
CCGGCTGCCACCGGCCGCTGACGATGCCGTCCACGATGCGCTCGCGGATCTGCTCGCGGAGTGAGTGGACGACGGGGCGGGAGGGACTCGAGGTCACCGGCGCGGGCTCCTTCGGGCGGGGACGATGTCTCGACGATACGGCCCTGAGCTGACCGCTAGGCGATCCACCCGGTGGCGGCCACCGCGTCGCGGGCGATGTCCACGACCGACCGCCCGTCGGTCGCTATCCGAACGGTGTCCGCGGGGACCTGCTCCTCCAGGAGCCGCGCCTTGTGCGCGCTGGCCTTCAGCTCCTGCTCCAGTTGCGAGCCGCGCTCGCGGGCTGCCAAGCGGTCGGCCGTGGTGCCGTCGGAGGCGGTGAGGAGGACTCTGGTGATCCGTACGCCCGCGCCCATGGCGCGCTGAAACATGCCTGCGGTGTCCGGCATGACGCTGAGGGTGTTCGTATAGATCAGGCGGCGGTATCCGAGTTCGGCGAAGTTGGCCCAGACGGCTGTGAGATTGCGCTCGACTATGGCCGAGCGGTGCGGGTCTCCCTCCGGGGCCGGGTGCACCTGGCCCATGAAGTCGCCCTCGATGATGGCGTGGGCGACTGCCACGGAGCGCAGGCGGGCCGAAATCTCCCAGCCCACCGTCGACTTGCCGACGCCGGCCCGTCCGCCGAGCAGGAGCACCTCAGCGCTGTCCGGCGCGGTGGCGTCACCCATGCTCGATCCGGTACTGCTCCACCAGCACCTTGAACCTCTCCGGGTTGCCCTCGCCCAGCACGGCCGACCGCGCCTCCCCGATGACGGTGCGTACCCGGTCGGTCACTTCGGCGGCTCGTGCGCCGGATGTGTAGATGCCCAGCAGCAGTACGGGGGGTTCATCATCGCCGTAGCTGAACTCCCACGGCACGTCGCAGGGGCCGCTGTGCTCCGGCTCCGGGCACAGTGCCCGGGCGATCGGTTCCTGCAGCGCGAGCAACTCGGCCACGTCCGCACACCCACTCACCCGGATCTCGTGCACCCGCGGCTCGTCTCCGACCGCCATCCGTCCTCCCCGTTCCCCGTGCTGCCGCCGAAGCGCTGACGGTACTGGCGAAGGCCCGGGTGGCGCACGGAGATTTCCGTGGACCTCTTAGCGGGAGGGCGTGGTCTTGACCGCGTCGATGAATGCAGCCCAGGAGTGAGTGGAAACGAACAGGGCGGGCCCGTCCGGGTACTTGCTGTCCCGTACAGGGACGATCCCGGGGAAGCTCTCGGCGATCTCGATGCACTCGCCCCCGTTGGAGTTGCTGTAGCTGCTCTTGCGCCAGCGGGCGGTGCTCAGATCGGGGGTGTGTCGCATGACCTGTAGTCCTCCAGCACCTTTCGGATCAACTCCGCCGACTCCGTCAGCGAAAGGGCGTTCGCGCGCAGCACATCGTACTGTCGCCGACGCCGCACCACCGCTTCCGGATCCTCGTAGAGATGACCGGCCTCGATGCCCTCTTCGTACGCCACGGCGGAGCCGTTGGGAAGCGTCAGCAGGGTCAGTGAGCCGCCGAGCAGTGCGTGCGGCCCTGAACTGAACGGCATCACCTGGACCTTGCTTTCCGGAGTATCCACCTGTTCAAGCAGCAAGGCCAGTTGCTCGCTCATGCAGCCGGCGCCTCCCATCTGCCGTTGGAGTACGGACTCGTCGAGGATCGCCCAGCGGTGCGGGGGTGAGGCTGACCTCTGCCGGTGTTGGCGGGCCATGCGGGCGGAGACGCGTTCGTCGATCTGCTCTTGCGCCAGGTCCTCCTGGCAGCTGAGGAACACGCGAGCGTATGCCTCGGTCTGCAACAGACCTGGCAGCACCTGTGCGCCGTACTGCTCAATGACTTCGGCCCGCGCCTCGAAGTCCATGTAGCGGCGGTACTGGTCCGGGTGGGCCTCGCGCTTGGCCAGTTCGTACAACCGGCTGAAGAAGCCCTCCGCCCCGAGGGCGAGGTCGAGCTTGCCCGGCAGGTCCGGGGGCGGCATCAGCTCCGCTGTCTCGATGCGCGCCAGCGTGCTCTTGCTGGAGGTGACGATGGTCGCCATCTGTACGAGCGACAGCTGCGCCGTCTCGCGGTGGCGGCGCAGCTCCGCGCCGAAGAAATGGCGGGCGGACTTGTCGGGGGTGAGGGTCTGCGGGCGGAACTTCATCGTTCGTCGTGCCTCTCTGCCGTCCCGGGCGGAAAGCCGGGACGGCCATTGTCGTCCCGGCTCCAACGTCGGGACGAGTCGTCCCTGTTGGGGTCATCTGCCTCACGGCAACGTTATCGCCACACAACGTAATCGTGAGTGCGAATGGGGCGGGCCGACATGTGCGATGGAGAGGGCGGGTCGATGCGGTTGCTGCCGTGGACCAGGTCGGACGGGGCACCCTGTTATTTGGTCACGGACGACCCGGACAGCCTGCTCTCGCGGCTGGCCGATGACACGGAAGCCGACCTGCTCGGCTCCGCCGAGGACGTACTGGCCCACGCCGGGCCGCTGTTGGCCGACCCGGGCGCGGCGACGCGGGAGCTGCGCTTCGCGGGTACCCGCCTCACAGAGGCGCTGCGCGATGCCCTGCGGATCGCCGCCAGCCGGGGCGCACGACTGCCTGCGGCGGACGAGGAGGGCCACTCACGTGAGTGACCCTCCTCAGAAGGGCCGGAGCCTCGGCTCCGCTCTGTCAATACTGGTCTTCGACGGGAAGGGGGTACACCATGACAGTTATGGCCGAGCGCACGTCTCAGATGCAGGTGGAGGAGTTCGAGGAGATCGCCTCCAAAGCACCCGAGACCGTCATGTTGGAGTTCATCGACGGACGGATCGGGGTCAAGAGCATGCCTGACGGGGACCACGCCACCACACGATGTGGTTGATCCGGCAGTGCATCCAGGCCAGGCCCGATCTGGACCTGCATCCGGAACAGGGCCTGAAAGTCGGGCTGTACCGTAAGGGCCGCGCCCGCACCGATGGTGTGCTCGCTCCGGTCGCTCACTTGGCCGGACAAGGAGAGTGGGCAGATCCGAGCGGGGTGCTGTTGACGGTGGAGGTGACTTCGTACGACGAGGACACCGACCGCCGGGACCGCATGGAGAAGCCTGCCGCATACGCGGCGGCGGGGATCCCGGTCTATCTGCTCATCGACCGTGACTCCTGCACGGTCACCGTGCACAGCCACCCTGACCAGCAAGGTGCTCGTTACCGAGATATCCACACGGCCCGGTTCGGCGAGAGGGTGACGGTTCCCGAGCCGGTCGGGATCGAGCTGGACACGGAGATCCTGAAGAACTACGTCCGCTGAGGCGGTGTCGTGACCGTGACCGTCCCGTAGGGCCTGGTCACCAGCGCACGGGCAGCTGCCGCACGCCCCTGATCAGCATTCCCGGCATCCAGGGCAGCTCCGACTCGTCCGCGTCCGACGCCAGATCCGGGCAGCGCTCCAGCAGTGAGCGGACCGCGATCCGGCCCTCCAGCCGTGCCAGCGGCGCCCCCAGGCAGTAGTGCAGGCCGTGACCGAAGGCGATGTGACCGCGGGCGTCCCTGCGGATGTCGAAGCGGTCCGGGTCCTTGAAGCGTTCCGGGTCGCGGTCGGCGTCCGCCATGGCGATCAGGACGGTGGAGCCTGCGGGGATGGTCACCCCGCCCAACTCCACATCCTGCAGGGCGAGCCGTTCCGTACAGGTCTCCACCGGGCCGTCGTAGCGCAGCATCTCCTCGATCGCTCCGTCGAGCAGGCCGAAGTCGGCACGCAGACCGGCGAGCTGGTCGGGATGCGTGAACAGCGCGCGCATGCCGTTGCCGATCAGATTGACCGTGGTCTCGTGCCCGGCGATGAGCAGCAGTACGGACATGCCGACGAGCTCGGCGGGCGAGCACCATGCTGCTCCCCCTGTTGGTGAGTTGATCAGCACGCTAACCCGGCCCATGCCACGCAGGAACCTCAGTTTCGGACAACTGCGCGGGCCTTACGCCTTGGTCACCTGCTGGATCCGCACCATGTTGCCCGAGGGGTCGCGGAACGCACTGTCGCGCGGCCCCCAGGGCTGGTCGATGGGCTCCTGCAGTACCTCGGCGCCGGATGCCCGTACCCGCTCGAAGGTCGCGTCGAGATCGTCGGTGCTGAAGACGGTCATCGGCAGGACGCCTTTGGTGAGCAGTTCCTGCAGGGCGTCGCCGTCGGCCTGGGAACGGCCGGCGTGCGGTTCCGAGAGCACGATCTCGAGGTCCGGCTGGGTCGCGCTGCCGAGGGTGACCCAGCGGAATCCGCCGGAAGCGATGTCATTGCGCACTTCAAGGCCGAGCGCGTCGCGGTAGAAGGCGAGCGCTTCGTCCGGGTCGTTGACGGTGATGTGGCAGTACTGGAGTGCGATGGTCATGCCGCCAACGTTAGGCGGCGGCGGTGGGGCCCGCTTCTCGAATCCTGCTCGGCGGATTTCTCGTCGGGCGGGTGCGCACCTTCGCCACGCACGCGGGCATCGCCGCCACGGCGCTGTGCTCCCGCCCGCGGTAGGCGCTCGGCGTCTCCCCCACGACCTCGGTGAACCGCGAGCTGAACGAGCCGAGCGAGGTACAGCCGACCGCCATGCACGCGTCGGTCACGCTCATCCCCCCGCGCAGCAGCGCCATCGCCCGCTCGATTCGCCGGGTCATGAGGTAGCTGTACGGGGTCTCGCCGTAGGCCGCCCGGAACCGTCGCGAGAAGTGCGCCGGTGACATGAGCGCGTGGCGGGCCATCGTCGGAACATCGAGCGGCTGTGCGTACTCCCGGTCGATCAGATCCCGCGCCCGGCGCAGGTGCGCGAGGTCGGCGAGGTCTTCCGGGGTCATGGGACGACGCTATCAGCAGTCTGCTGAAATAGCCCTTTTCCTGCATGAACGGGACGTGAGACGGGGGGTGAGCCCTCGTGACGACGGTGGCCCCGCCCGGTCTGTTCCGGGCGGGGCCACCGTACGGGCCGTGGGGAGAGGGTCAGAGACCCAGTTCGCCCTCGAACTCGCCTGCTTCCAGGCGGGCCTTGACGTCGCCCAGGTAGCGGGCGGCGTCCGCGCCGTCGACCAGCTGGTGGTCGTAGGAGAGGGTCAGGTAGACCATGTCGCGGATGGCGATGGTCTCACCCAGCTCCGGGTGGTCGATGACCATCGGACGGCGCACCGTGGCGCCGATGCCCAGCATGGCGACCTGCGGGTAGTTCACGATGACCGTGTCGAACAGCGCACCGCGCGAACCGGTGTTGCTGATCGTGAACGTGCCGCCGGACATGTCGTCCGGACCCAGCTTGCCGGAACGGACCTTGCCGGCCAGCTCGGCGGTCTTCCGTGCGATGCCCGCGAGGTTGAGGTTGCCGGCCTCCTTGAGCACCGGGACCATCAGGCCCTTCTCGGAGTCCACCGCGATGCCGATGTTCTCGACGTCGTGGTAGGTGATCGTGCCTTCGTCGTTCAGGCGCGCGTTGACCGACGGGTGCGCCTTGAGCGCCTCGGCGGCGGCCTGCACGAAGAACGGCATCGGGGAGAGCTTGACGCCCTCACGGGAGTGGAAGGCGTCCTTGGCGCGGGCCCGCAGCCGCATGACCCGGGTGACGTCCACCTCGACCATGGTGGACAGCTGCGCCTGGCTGTGCAGCGCCTTCATCATGTTCTCCGCGATCACCTTGCGGATCCGCGGGATCTTGACCGTCTGGCCGCGCAGCGGCGACGGCTCCAGCTTCGGCGATTTCGGAGCCGTCGAGGCGGCGGCCGGGGCCGCTGCCGGTGCCTGCGCCTTGGCCGCTTCGGCCGCGGCGGTGACGTCCTGCTTACGGATACGCCCGCCGACGCCGGAGCCCTTGACCGTGGAGAGGTTCACGCCCTGCTCGGTGGCCAGCTTGCGTACCAGCGGCGTGACGTACGCGCCCTCGGACTCGCTCGCAGCCGGGGCGGGTGCGGGTGCGGGGGCGGACGGTGCCGGTGCCGGTGCCGACGGCGCCGCGGGTGCGGGCTGCGGCTTGGGCGCCGGGGCGGCCTGCGGCTGCGGGGCGGGCTCCGGCGCGGGCTCGGGCTGGGCCTGAG
>NZ_JBOHCV010000021.1:0-3111 GCF_050698815.1 Streptomyces sp. | reverse complement strand
AGGCAGTCGAGGAGATGGGCTACCGGCCGCACCGTGCGGCCCGCTCCCTGCGCACCCGCGCCAGCCGGCTCATCGGCTACGGTTTCCGGCTGAGCGATTCGGGCGTCTCCACCCCGGTGCTCGACCGGTTCCTGCACGCGCTCTCGGAAACCGCGGACTCGGCCGGCTACCGGCTGCTGCTGTTCGCCGCCGACTCCGGCCGGCGCGGACTGGGCGCGTACGAGGAGCTGCTGAGCGAGACCGGCGTCGACGCGTTCGTCCTGAGCAGCACCGAGCACGGTGACCGCCGGCAGGCGTGGCTGGAGGAGCGGGGCATCCCCTTCGTGGCGTTCGGCCGGATGTGGTCCGCGCAGGACGTGGGCGACTGGGTCGACGTGGACGGCGCCGCGGGCACCGAGGCCGCCGTCGTACGGCTCGCCCACGAGGGACACCGGCGCATCGCCTTTCTGGGCTGGCCGCCCGGCTCCGGCTCCGGCGACGACCGGGCCGCCGGCTGGCAGCGCGCCATGCGGGAGCACGGACTCGCGGTGGACGGCCACCGCGTGGACAGCGTCAACGACGTCGAAACCGCGGCGCGGGCGGTCATGCCGCTGCTCGACGCGGGCGTGACGGCGGTGGTCGCCGCGAGCGACGCCCTCGCACTGGGCTGTTACCGGGCGATCGGCGAACGGAACGGCACACCCGGCCGCGAAGTCTCCGTGGTGGGTTTCGACGACTCCCCGGTCGCCCCGCTCGTCTCCCCCGGCCTCGCCAGCATCGCGCAACCGCTCGACGACGTGGGCCGGGTGGCGATGCGGCTGCTGCTGGCCAGGATGGCCGACCCCGCGAAACCTCCCGAGCGGGTGCTGCTGCCGCCCTCGCTCGTCGTACGGGCAAGCCTCGGTGCCGCCCCCGGCTGAACCCGCCCGGCACCCCGCACCACCACACCTTCAACTCCGCTCATCAACTCCCCCAGGAGGCCCGCATGTTCCGACGCCCGACAGTGGCCGTGGCCGCCACCGCGTGCGCGGTGCTGCTCACCACCACGACCGGCTGTTCCTCCGGATTCGACAAGAACAAGAGTGGACCGAAGCAGGACGAGGGCGGCAAGCAGACGCTGCGCATCCTCTTCGCCACCTCCGGCGACGCCGAGACCAACGCCGTCAAGAAGGCGACGGCGGCGTGGGAGAAGAAGTCCGGCCACAAGGTCACCGTGCAGATCGCCAAGGACATCGACCAGCAGCTCGGGCAGGCGTTCGCGGGCGACAGCCCGCCGGACGCGTTCTACGTCAACTCCGACCAGTTCGCCAACTACGCCAAGGGCGGCTCGCTCTACGCGTACGGCGACAAGATCCCCGACGCCGAGGAATTCGAGCCGCAGCTGCGCAAGACCTTCACCCACAACGGCAAGCTGGTGTGTCTGCCCAAGGACTCCTCGACCCTGGGCCTGGCGATCAACACCAAGCTGTGGAAGGAGGCCGGGCTGACCTCGGCCGACTACCCCACCACCTGGGCAGAGCTGGAGAAGACCGCCAAGAAGCTGACCTCGGGCAACGTGACCGGGCTGGTCACCACCAACGAGTTCCAGCGGCTCGGCACGTTCATGCGGCAGTCCGGCGGCTGGATAACCAACGGCTCCGAGTCCAAGATGACCGCCGACACCAAGGAAAACGCCCGGGCACTGAGCTTCGTCAAGAAGCTGCTGCGCTCCGGCTCCACGAAGTACGCCGCTCAGATCGACACCGAGTGGGCGGGCGAGGCGCTCGGCAAGAACAAGGCCGGCATGGTCATCGAGGGCAACTGGCTCGCCGGCGGCATGAAGCACGACTACCCGGACACGAAGTACAAGGTCGTGCCGCTGCCCGCCGGGCCGGCCGGCAAGGGCACCCTCGCGTTCACCAACTGCTGGGGCGTGGCCAAGGCCAGCACCCACCAGGCCGCCGCAGTCGACCTGGTCCGCCACCTGACGTCGACGAAGCAGCAGCTCGCCTCCTCCGACGCGATCGGCGTCATGCCCTCCCGTACGGACGCCCTGAAGACCTTCGCCGAGCAGAACCCGGAGTCCAAGGCATGGGTGGCCGGCTCCGCCTACGGCCAGGGCCCGGTGACCGTACCGGGGTTCACCAAGGTCCTCGACCAGTTCAACACCGACATGCAGAACCTGCGCACGGGCAACCCGGGCGAGATCCTCTCCACGCTCCAGCGCAACGGCGAGCAGGCCATCAAGAAGGGCAACTGACCGAGGATGTCCAACCCGCTCACGCGCGCCCGTACGATCCGCGGCCGTGAGGGACTGTGGGGCTGGCTGTTCGTCAGCCCCATGGTCCTCGGCCTCGGGCTCTTCATGGCGCTGCCGATCCTGATGGCGGCATGGGTCAGCCTTCTGGACTGGAACGGGCAGTCCAACCCGTTCAGTTCGGACGCCGACTTCATCGGCATGGACAACTACAGCGGCCTGCTCGCCGAGGACGGGCTCGCCCGTACGCTGTTCGCCACATCGCTGCGCAACAATCTCTACTACGTGCTGCTGGTGGTGCCGCTGCAGACTGCGCTGGCGCTGACCCTGGCCATCATCGTCAACCAGCGCATGCTGCGCGGCCGCAGCATGCTGCGCACCACGTTCTTCTTCCCCTCCGTCACCAGCTCCATCGCCGTGTGCACGGTCTTCCTCTTCCTCTTCCAAGGCAGCGGAGCCGTGAACAAGCTGCTGAGCTGGATCGGCGTCAAGGGACCGAACTGGTTCGCCGATTCGCGCGGTGTGGTCTGGGTGCTGCTCGGCGCCCTCGGCGTCACCAAGAGCGACGGACCCGGCGGCCCGCTGGACGAACACCGGCTGATGGGGCTGCCCTGGTCGGAGTGGCTGGCCGGTCCGTCGGTGGCCATGTGCACCCTCATCCTGCTGGCCATCTGGACGACCTCGGGCACCTTCATGCTCATCTTCCTCGCGGCGCTGCAGCATGTGCCGCGCGAACTGGAGGAGGCCGCGGCCCTGGACGGGGTGAACCGCCGTCAGTTGCTCCGGCACGTGCTGCTGCCGGCGCTGCGTCCGGTGCTGTTCCTGGTGCTGACGCTCGGCATGATCGCCACCTGGCAGGTCTTCGACCAGGTGTACGTGCTGGGGCAGGGTGACCC